>NZ_JBSGXB010000051.1:0-32849 GCF_053609185.1 Streptomyces sp. NPDC054956
GGGCTCTCTCAGAGCAGCCGGGGCGCGGGCCTTCGTGCGTACGGGGGACTACGCGGCGACCGGCTCCTCGACGGCCTCCGCGGCCGCGGAGGGGGCGGTACGGGCGGTCAGGGCCGTGTAGACCAGGCCGCCGGCCAGGCCGGACAGGACGAAGGAGCAGTCCACGCCGCCGGTCAGGGCCAGCAGCGGGCCCTCGTAGAAGGGGGTGGTCACGGCGAGCAGGCCGACGCCCGCGCCGATCGCCCAGGAGACGGTGGCCGCGACGTTCCAGCCGGCGCGGTACCAGTAGACCCCGCCCACGGAGCGGCGGTTGAAGACCTGGAGGGCGTCGGCGTCGTAGCGGCCCCGGCAGCGGACGTAGCCGATGAGGGTGATCACGGCCCACGGGGTGCCGATCGCGGTCAGCAGCAGGACGAACGAGGTCATGGCGGCCTGGGCGTTCCACTCGAAGGAGCCGATGAACACGAAGGCGGTGGCCACGGCCGCGGCGACCAGGGTGGCGGTGGTACGGGTGGCCCTGGGGACGATGGCGTCGAGGTCGAGGCCCATCGAGTAGAGCATCAGCCCGGCGTTGCCGACCGAGCCGGCGGCCGCGGCGGCGAGCAGCGGCACCAGGTACCAGAACGGCGCGGCGTCGACCAGCGGCCCGGCGTACTCGGTGGCGGCGCGGGCGGCCAGCGCCGTGTAGGTGCCGAAGAGCTGCGGGATCAGCAGGCCGATGAGCAGGCCGAGCCCCGTGGACCAGAGCACCTTGCGGGAGCTGTGCTGGTGGGGGGAGATGTAGCGGGTGTAGTCGCCGAGCAGGGTGATGAAGGCGACGGGACCGCTGAGACCGGCGGCGACGGCGGCGAGCAGCCAGGTCGGCCAGAAGGAGCCGAGCAGGTACGCGGTGTCCGGCGGGGCGGCGGTGGTGAAGTCCGGGGCGTAGGCGAAGACGCCGACGGCCAGCAGGACCACCATGCCGATGGACAGGACCTTGCTCATGCGCAGCAGCAGCCGGTAGCCGAAGACGGCTCCGACGACCGTACAGGCGGCCAGTACGCCGTACATCACGGCCCGGGAGACGCCCGTGTCGGGCAGTCCGGTGAGCCGGGACAGGGCGCCGACCATGACGTCGCCGCCGATCCACAGGGTCAGCGCGGTGTAGCCGAGCGAGAGCAGCAGGCCGACCACCGAGCCGACGAGCCGGCCGCGGACGCCGAACTGGGCGCCGCTGGAGGTGGAGAGGTTGGTCCCCGTGCGAAGCGAGACGAGGGCCAGCGGCGCGGTGAAGGCGATGCCGACGAGGGTGCCGGTCACGATGGCGGTGACCGAGGGCCACAGTCCCAGCCCGAAGGACGGGGGCAGCCAGCCGAAGACGATCACACCGAGGCAGAGGTTGGAGCCGAGGAGGATCGAAATCAGGTCACGGGGACCGCTCGTCCGCTCCGCTTCCGGGATGGTGTCGACTCCGCGCTGTTCGATGGGCATGGGGGGACTCCCTTGGAAGGGCGGGGGGTGGCATCGCAATGTTTGAGCGACACTCAATGTGACCTAAGCCCTGGTCTCAGGTCAATGCTTCATTGCGGAGAAATGAAGAGTTAGAGTGATGCTCTAACCCATCGACTCAAAAGGTGGTGGATCGGCGTGCGGCTGACCCCAACGGAGCGTGACCGGCTTCTGCTCCGCAGTGCCGCGGAACTGGCCAGGGCCCGGCGGGCCCGCGGGCTCAAGCTCAACGTCCCCGAGGCCACCGCGCTCATCGCGGACACGGTCTGCGAGGCCGCGCGCGACGGCAAACGACTGGCCGAGGCCATCGAGGAGGCCCGCTCCGTGCTGGGCCCGGACGACGTGCTGCCCGGCGTGAGCGACGTGGTCACCGAGGTGCACGTGGAGGCCGTCTTCGACGACGGGTCCCGCCTCGCCGTGGTCTCCTCCCCGATCCGCGGCGCGGTCGGCCTCGGCGAGAACGCCCCCGGCGCGGTCGTGCCCGGCCCCGGCGCCCCCCAGCCGGAGCCCGCGATCCACCTGCACGTGCGCAACACCGCCACCGTGCCGGTCAGCGTCACCTCCCACTTCCACTTCTTCGAGGCCAACCCGCGCCTCGACTTCGACCGCGCCGCGGCCTACGGCATGCGGCTGTGCGTGCCGGCGGGCTCCTCGGTCCGCTTCGACCCCGGCGGCGAGGCCGAGGTCGGCCTGGTCCCGATCGGCGGCGAGCGCATCGCCATCGGCTTCGCCGGACTGGTCGACGGACCGCTCGACGCCCCGGGCGCCAAGGCGCTCGCCTTGGAGAGGGCGGCGGCGTGCGGGTACCTGGGCGCCTCGGGCACCGCCCGGGACGACGAGGCCCCGGCCTCCCCGATCACCCCGGGCCAGGCCGACCAGGCCGACCAGACCGACGGCAACGACCGACCGGAAGGGACGACGGCATGAGCCGGCAGACACCGCACACCGACCACTGCGCCCCCGGCAGCCGCCACATCGACCCCCACGAGTACGCCTCCGTCTTCGGCCCCCGCGCCGGGGACCGGGTCCGGCTCGGCGACTCCGGGCTGACCGTCCGCGTCGAGTCCGATTCCCAGAAGCCCGGCGACGAGTTCCTGGCCGGTTTCGGCAAGACCGCCCGCGACGGACTGCACCTGAAGGCCGCGGCCGTCCGCGAGACCTGCGACGTGGTGATCAGCAACGTGCTGGTCATCGACGCGGTCCTCGGCATCCGCAAGGTCTCCATCGGCATCCGCGAGGGCCGCATCCACGCGATCGGCCGGGCCGGCAATCCCGACACCCTCGACGGTGTCGACGTCGTCGTCGGCACCGGCACCTCGATCGTCTCCGGCGAGGGCCTGATCGCCACCGCCGGCGCCGTCGACACCCACGTGCACCTGCTCTCCCCGCGCATCATGGAGGCCTCGCTCGCCGCGGGCGTCACCACGATCATCGGCCAGGAGTTCGGCCCGGTCTGGGGCGTCGGCGTCAACTCCCCGTGGGCGCTCAAGCACGCCTTCAACGCCTTCGACGCCTGGCCCGTCAACATCGGCTTCCTCGCCCGCGGCTCCTCCTCGGACGCCGCCCCGCTGATCGAGGCCCTGGCCGAGGGCGGCGCCTCCGGGTTCAAGGTCCACGAGGACATGGGCGCCCACACCCGCGCCCTGGACACCGCCCTGCGCGTGGCCGAGGAGTACGACGTACAGGTCGCCCTGCACAGTGACGGCCTCAACGAGTGCCTCTCGGTCGAGGACACCCTGCGCGTCCTGGACGGCCGCACCATCCACGCCTTCCACATCGAGGGCTGCGGTGGCGGACACGTCCCCAACGTCCTGAAGATGGCCGGCGTGCCGAACGTCATCGGCTCCTCCACCAACCCGACCCTGCCCTTCGGCCGGGACGCCGTCGCCGAGCACTACGGCATGATCGTCTCGGTCCACGACCTCAAGCCGGACCTCCCCGGCGACGCCGCCATGGCCCGCGACCGCATCCGCGCGGGCACCATGGGCGCCGAGGACGTCCTGCACGACCTGGGCGCGATCGGCATCACTTCCTCCGACGCCCAGGGCATGGGCCGCGCCGGCGAGACCATCCGCCGCACCTTCGCCATGGCCGCGAAGATGAAGGGCGAACTGGGCCCGCTGGCCGGCGACGGCGAGGGCGACGACAACGCCCGGGTCCTGCGCTACATGGCCAAGCTGACCATCAACCCGGCCATCGCCCACGGCCTGGCCCACGAGATCGGCTCCATCGAGGTCGGCAAGCTCGCCGACATCGTGCTGTGGCGCCCGCAGTTCTTCGGCGCCAAGCCCCAGCTGGTCCTCAAGTCGGGCTTCCCGGCGTACGGGGTCACCGGCGATCCCAACGCCGCCACCGACACCTGCGAACCGCTGGTCCTCGGGCCGCAGTTCGGCTCGTACGGGGCCACGGCCGCCGATATCTCCGTCGCCTTCGTGTCGGCCGCCGCGGCGGCCCTCGGCAGCGACGAGATGCCCACCCGCCGCCGCCGGGTCGCCGTCCGCGGCACCCGCGGCATCGGTCCGGGTGACCTCCTGCTCAACTCCCGGGTGGGCGCGGTCGATGTGGACGCGCGCAGCGGTCTCGTCTCCCTGGACGGGGAACCGCTGCGCTCCGAGGCGGCCGATTCGGTCTCCCTCAACCGCCTCTACTTCCTCTAGTCCGCCAGCCCCACCGGCCCGACGGGGCCGACCCGCCCGCACGCCAGCACCGTCCCCGAGAGACCGTTCCCTCGGGACACCGTTCCACTAAGGACCCCTGCCATGACGAAGCCCGCAGACAACGGATTCCGGATGCCCGCCGAGTGGATGCCCCACGAGCGCACCTGGATGGCCTGGCCGAGCCCCAACCCGACCTTCACCGACGAGGCCGAGCTCGCCGCGGCCCGCGAGGCGTGGGGCGCCGTCGCCCGCGCCGTCCGCACGTACGAGCCCGTGACCCTGGTGGTCTCCCCGGGGGACGCCGAGGGCGCCCGCGCGATCGTCGGCGATGACGTCGAGCTGGTCGAGCGGGAGCTCGACGACGCCTGGATGCGCGACATCGGCCCGACCTTCGTCACCAACGACGCCGGCGAGCTGGCCGCCGTCGACTGGACCTTCAACGGCTGGGGCGCCCAGGAGTGGGCCCGCTGGGACCACGACTCGAAGATCGCCCGCGCCGTCTCCGACCTCGCCGGGACCCGTACGTACAGCACCCCGCTGGTCAACGAGGGCGGCGCCATCCACGTGGACGGCGAGGGCACCGTGCTCCTCACCGACACCGTGCAGCTGGGCAAGGGCCGCAACCCCGACTGGTCCCGCGAGCAGGTCGAGGCCGAGATCCACGCCCACCTGGGCACCACCAAGGCGATCTGGCTCCCGTACGGCCTGGCCGGCGACTACGGCACCTACGGCACCCAGGGTCACGTGGACATCGTGGCCGCCTTCGCCCGCCCCGGCGTGGTCATGGTCCACACCCAGCCCGACCCGGCCCACCCGGACCACGAGCGCGGCAAGACCATCGCCGCCATCCTGCGCGCGTCCACCGACGCGCGGGGCCGGCAGCTGGAGGTCGTGGAGGTCCCGGCGCCGACCGTGCTGGAGGAGGACGGCGAATGGGTCGACTACTCCTACATCAACCACTACCTGTGCAACGGCGGCGTGGTCCTGTGCGCCTTCGACGACCCGCGCGACGAGGAGGCGGCGGAGATCTTCCGCGGTCTCTTCCCCGAGCGGACCGTGACGCTCGTCGACGCACGTACGATTTTCGCCGGGGGTGGCGGTATCCACTGCATCACCCAGCAGCAGCCGAAGGTCTGACCTCTTCCGCGGGACGGGGCGGGCGGATCGCGCGGATCGATTCACAGAGTGGGAGTGGGCCATGGTGGCGGGTGAGGTACGTGCCGCGCGCAAGAACGCGCCGCCGCGCGAGGACGTACTGGTCGCCGCCATGGCCACCATCGCCGAACGCGGCCTCGACGGCCTGACCATGGCCGGACTGGGCCGCCAGGTCGGCATGAGCAGCGGCCACCTCCTCTACTACTTCCGCACCAAGGACGAGCTCCTGCTCCAGACCCTGGAGTGGAGCGAGGCGGCGCTGGGTGCCCGGCGGCGCGCCCTGCTGTCGCGCCGCGGCCCCGCGATCGAACGGCTGCAGGCGTACGTGGACCTGTACGTGCCCGAGGGCGCCCGGGACCCGCACTGGACCCTGTGGCTGGAGGTCTGGAACCGCTCGCAGAACGCCGGACCGGGGGAGCGGGAGCGCCAGGGGGCCATCGAGGGCGCCTGGCACCGCGACCTGGTGGCCCTGCTCGCCGAGGGCATCTCGCGCGGGGAGTTCCGCCCGGTCGACCCGGACCGCTTCGCGGCCCGGCTGCGGGCCCTGCTCGACGGGTTCAGCATCCAGGTCGCCGTCGGCCTGCCCGGGATAGGGCGGGGCGACATCCTCGAGCACGTCCGCGAGTTCCTCAGCGAGGCGCTGACCCCGGAGACCGGGGCCTGAGCCGGCGGTCCTGCCCCGCCCCTCCAGCCATCGGACCGGCCTGCCCGCATGCTGAGATCCCCGTCCATCCGCGGCATGCGGTATGGCACACTGCCGACGTGCCTGCTCAGCTCATGATTATGGACAGCAGCGCGCCGGTCCGCAGTGACCGCTGAACCGTGAACGAACTTCGCGGAGGCGGCCATCGTGCCCCAGACCCGCGCGCAGACCTCTCGCACCCGCGAGAGGTTTTTTCGTTTTCCGGCCCAAACATGCCGGAAGCGGGCAGCGCGCGATGATGGGGGCAGTGGAGGCAGCCCGCCCCGCGGCGGGCATCCGGAACCACTCATCCGACAGGAGTCAGATCAGCATGACGACGACAGAGGCGACCGAGCCGACTGCGCCGAGCTCGGGCCCCGGCCTCCCCGATGACGGGTTTCACGTCTTCGACACGACCCTGCGCGACGGTGCCCAGCGTGAGGGCATCAACCTCACGGTCGCTGACAAGCTGACGATCGCCCGGCACCTGGACGACTTCGGGGTGGGGTTCATCGAGGGCGGCTGGCCCGGCGCCAACCCCCGTGACACGGAGTTCTTCTCCCGCGCCCGCGCCGAGATCGACTTCAAGCACGCCCAGCTCGTGGCCTTCGGGGCCACCCGCCGGGCGGGCGGCTCCGCCGCCACCGACCCGCAGGTCCGGGCGCTGCTGGAATCCGGCGCGCCGGTGATCACGCTGGTCGCCAAGTCCCACGACCGGCACGTCGAGCTCGCCCTGCGCACCACCCTCGAGGAGAACCTGGAGATGGTCCGCGACACCGTCTCGCACCTGGTCTCCCAGGGCCGCCGGGTCTTCGTCGACTGCGAGCACTTCTTCGACGGCTACCGGGCCAACGCGGAGTACGCCAAGTCCGTGGTCCGCACCGCCCACGAGGCCGGCGCCGACGTCGTCGTCCTGTGCGACACCAACGGCGGCATGCTGCCCGCGCAGGTGACCGCGACCGTCGCCACCGTCCTCGCCGACACCGGCGCGCGCCTGGGCATCCACGCCCAGGACGACACCGGCTGCGCGGTGGCCAACACGCTGGCCGCCGTCGACGCGGGCGCCACCCACGTCCAGTG
This sequence comes from Streptomyces sp. NPDC054956, assembly GCF_053609185.1. NCBI lineage: Bacteria > Bacillati > Actinomycetota > Actinomycetes > Kitasatosporales > Streptomycetaceae > Streptomyces > Streptomyces sp. NPDC054956. The sequence continues at coordinate 7,063 of NZ_JBSGXB010000051.1, forward strand.
CACCGCGAACGGCTACGGCGAGCGGGTCGGCAACGCCAACCTCTTCCCGGTCGTCGCCGCGCTGGAGATCAAGTACGGCCGTACGGTCCTCCCGGCGGGCGCGCTCGCGGAGATGACCCGGATCTCGCACGCCATCGCGGAGGTCGTCAACCTCACCCCCTCCACGCACCAGCCCTACGTCGGCGTCTCGGCCTTCGCGCACAAGGCGGGCCTGCACGCCTCGGCGATCAAGGTCGACCCGGACCTGTACCAGCACATCGACCCCGAGCGGGTCGGCAACACCATGCGGATGCTGGTCTCCGACATGGCCGGCCGGGCCTCCATCGAGCTCAAGGGCAAGGAGCTCGGAGTCGACCTCGGCGGGGACCGCGCGCTGGTCTCCCGGGTGGTGGAGCGGGTCAAGGAGCGGGAGCTCCAGGGCTACACCTACGAGGCCGCCGACGCCTCCTTCGAGCTGCTGCTGCGGGCCGAGGCGGAGGGCAGGGCGCGCAAGTACTTCCGTACCGAGTCCTGGCGGGCCATCGTCGAGGACCGCCCCGACGGCACGCACGCCAACGAGGCCACGGTGAAGCTGTGGGCCAAGGGCGAGCGGATCGTCGCGACGGCGGAGGGCAACGGCCCGGTCAACGCGCTGGACCGCGCGCTGCGGGTGGCGCTGGAGCGCTTCTACCCCCAGCTGGCCAAGTTCGAGCTGATCGACTACAAGGTCCGCATCCTGGAGGGCGCGCACGGCACGGCGTCCACCACCCGGGTCCTGGTCACCACGACGGACGGCTCCCGCGAGTGGAACACGGTCGGCGTCGCGCCCAACGTGATCGCGGCCTCCTGGCAGGCCCTGGAGGACGCCTTCACCTTCGGCCTCCTGCACGCGGGCGTGGAGCCGGCGGAGTAGGGAGCCGCGCCCGCGGGGGCTTCCGCGTCAGCAGGCATCCCTGATGTAGGCGCGGAAGCGCTCGCGGCTCATGGCCTTGCCGTCCGCCCAGACCTGTCCGGGGCGCAGGGCCTCGATGTCCTGGGTCTTGAACGAGGTGGCGGAGGCGTACAGGACCCGGCGGTCGTCCTTGAGCACATCGAACGCGAGGACGTAGAAGCCGCCCGGGTCCAGGGACGGCGGGGTGGCGGGCTCCTCACGGGGATCCGGGGCCGGGGCGAGAAGGGGGAACGGCCCGGGCCGGGTGTCCCCGGGGACATGGCCGGTGCGCCGCTCGACGAGGCCGTCCATGGGGAGGCCCTGCAGAATGAGCCCTTCGATGTCCCCCTCGTTGCTGCAGCGCCCCAGTTCCACCATGAGCCGGCCCGAGTCCTCCTTGTACACCCCGGCGAGGTCGTACACGGGCGGGCCGGGCGGATAGGCGCATGCCGTGAGCAGCCCGCCACCCAGCACTACGAGTCCCACCAGCAGCCCGCGCCGCATCGGCCCACCCCCTGGGCCGGGAGTGTAGGCCGGACGGCCCGTCGGCGGGGGCGATGGTCCTTATGTCCGGCTCACACAGGATTACGCCTGTTCGGGTAGCGTCGTGGATATGAGGACCAGGCTTATATCCGTACGTATGGGATCGCTGCTGTCCGGTCTGCTGCTGGCCCTGTCCGCGACCGCTCTCCTGGTCGCCCCGCAGGCATCGGCGGCCACCGGAACCGCGGCCGTGGCGGAGGCCCTCAAGAAGGGCCCGGTCTACGTCGACCCCCGCGCCGAGGCGCAGCTGCCGCCCGCGCAGGCGGAGGCGCTCGCGAAGAAGATCAAGGACGCCGGGAAGCCGGTGTTCGTGGCCGTGCTGCCGGCCACCGCCGAGTTCCCCGCGGCCACCGTGCTCAAGACGGTCCGCACCGAGACGGGCATCACCGGGCTCTACGCCATCCGGCTCGGGGACGGTTTCAACGCCGGCGCCGACAGGGCGGTCATGCCGAACAACGCGGTCCGCAACCTGGTCGACGCCGTCAAGGCGGGCGGCCCGGTCGACGCGGCCACCGAGCTCAACAACTTCGTGGACCAGGCCCTGTCCCAGGCCAAGGGCAAGGCCCCGGCCTCCTGGGGCGGCTCCGCGAGCACGGACGACGGCTCCCCGGCCGGCGCCCTGATCGGCCTCGGCGCCGTGGCCCTGGTCGGCGGCGGCGGTGCGTACGCGCTGGTCAAGCGGAACCGCAAGAAGAAGGAAGAGGCCCGCCGCGAGGCCATCGCACGGCTGAGCGTGGTCGTCGACGAGGACATCACGGCCTTCGGCGAGGAGCTCGACCGCCTCGACTTCCACCCCGGCGAACCCGGCGCGGACGACGCCATGCGGGCGGACTACGAGCAGGGCCTCGACTCGTACGAGAAGGCCAAGCAGATCATGGCCTCCGTGGAGCACCCGGAGGAGGTCAAGGGGGTCACCCAGGCACTGGAGGACGGCCGGTACGCCCTGGCCCGCCTCGACGCGCGCCGGCAGGGCCGGCCGCTGCCCGAGCGCCGGGCGCCCTGCTTCTTCGACCCGCGCCACGGGCCGAGCACCGAGGACGCGGACTGGGCCCCCGCGGGCGGGGCAGCCCGTACCGTCCCGGTCTGCGCGGCGGACGCCGTACGGCTGCGCGACGGCCAGGACCCGGCGGTCCGCACCGTCGACACCGAGCACGGGCCGCGCCCCTACTACGACGCCGGCCCGGCGTACGGTCCCTGGGCCGGCGGCTACTTCGGTGGCGGCATGCTGCCGGGGCTGCTCATGGGCACGATGCTCGGTTCGATGATGTCCAGCCCGGCCTACGCCTCCGACTTCGGCGGCGGCAACGGGTTCGACGGCAACGGCTTCGGCGGCGGCGACGTCTCCGGCGCCGACTTCAACCCGTCCGACTTCGGCGGCGGGGACTTCGGCGGCGGTGGCGGCTTCGACGGCGGAGGTTTCGGCGGGGGCGACTTCTGAGCCGCCCCCGGTCCCGAACCGGTCCTGCGGGGGTCAGGCCTGCTTGATCGCCGAGATGTCGAAGGTCAGCTTCACCTTGTCGCTGACCATCACGCCACCGGTCTCCAGGGCCGCGTTCCAGGTCAGGCCCCAGTCGGAGCGCAGGATCTCGGCGGAGCCCTCGAAGCCGACGCGCTCGTTGCCGTAGACGTCGGTGGCCGACCCGTTGAACTCCAGGTCGATGGAGAGCGGGCGCGTGACGTCCTTGATGGTCAGGTCGCCGGTGATGCGGTACGCGTCGCCGCCGAGCTGCGCCGCCTGCGTGGAGCGGAAGGTCATCAGCGGGAAGGTCTCGGCGTCGAAGAAGTCGCCGGAGCGCAGGTGACCGTCGCGGTCGCCGATGCCGGTGTCGACGGAGGCGATCTTCACGTCGATGGAGGCGGTGGAGCGGGAGGGGTCGGCGCCGTCGAGGTGCAGCGCGCCCTCGTGCTCGGCGAAGGTGCCGCGGACGTTGGTGACCATCGCGTGGCGGACGGTGAAGCCGATGCTGCTGTGGGCCGCGTCGATGACGTAGTCGCCGGTGAGGGCGGCGAGGGCCGGGTCCACTTCGAGCGTGGCGACGGCGGTGGCGGACGTGTCCTGGCTGCGGCGGGTGAAGATGCCCATGTCTTGCTCCTCGGTAGGGTGCCGCTCGGTCCGGCACTCGTTGAACTTTCAACAAGAGAGACGCTAGACCCATTCCGTTCAAATTTCAACTTCTTCGGGTGGGTTTGTTGAATGCCCACAAAGGACGAAGGTCCCGGCTGGCGGTGTCCACTCATGCCTCCGTGGTTCTGTCCGGGCCGGACAGCGGAAGACACCCGACACTGTGTGGATTCGACGGAGGGTTTTGTGGGTCCCGCTTCGTAAGGTCGATACATGACCGTTGTGGACCAGATTCCGAGCGAGCCGACGGACGCCCGCGGGCGCGTGGCCGAGCTGCACGACCTGCGCGAGCAGGCGCGGCGCGGACCGAGCGACCGGGCGACCGAAGCGCAGCACGCCAAGGGCAAGCTCACCGCCCGTGAGCGCATCGCGCTGCTGCTCGACGAAGGTTCCTTCAAGGAGGTCGAACAGCTCCGCCGCCACCGCGCGACCGGGTTCGGCCTGGAGGCCAAGAAGCCCTACACCGACGGTGTCATCACCGGCTGGGGCACGGTCGAGGGCCGCACGGTCTTCGTCTACGCGCACGACTTCCGCATCTTCGGCGGCGCCCTGGGCGAGGCCCACGCCACGAAGATCCACAAGATCATGGACATGGCCATCGCGGCCGGTGCCCCGCTGGTCTCCCTCAACGACGGCGCCGGCGCCCGCATCCAGGAGGGCGTCTCCGCCCTCGCCGGGTACGGCGGCATCTTCCAGCGCAACACCAAGGCCTCGGGCGTCATCCCGCAGATCTCGGTCATGCTGGGCCCCTGCGCCGGTGGCGCCGCGTACTCCCCGGCGCTCACGGACTTCGTGTTCATGGTCCGCGAGACCTCGCAGATGTTCATCACCGGCCCGGACGTGGTTCGCGCGGTAACGGGCGAGGAGATCACGCAGAACGGCCTCGGTGGCGCGGACGTGCACGCCGAGACCTCCGGCGTCGCGCACTTCGCGTACGACGACGAGGAGACCTGCATCTCCGAGGTCCGCTACCTCATCACGATGCTCCCCTCCAACAACCGCGAGAACCCCCCGGTCCACCAGACCGACGACCCCGCCGACCGGCGCTCGGACGTCCTGCTGGACCTGGTGCCCGCCGACGGCAACCGCCCGTACGACATGCTCAAGGTCATCGAGGAGCTCGTCGACGAAGGCGACGTCCTGGAGATCCACGAGCGCTGGGCCCGCAACATCATCTGCGCCCTCGCGCGGATGGACGGCCAGGTCGTGGGCATCGTCGCCAACCAGCCCGGCCACCTCGCCGGCGTCCTGGACATCCACGCCTCCGAGAAGGCGGCGCGCTTCGTCCAGCTCTGCGACGCCTTCAACATCCCGATCATCACCCTCCTGGACGTCCCCGGCTTCCTGCCGGGCGTCGACCAGGAGCACGGCGGCATCATCCGCCACGGCGCCAAGCTGCTGTACGCGTACTGCAACGCCACCGTCCCGCGGATCTCACTGATCCTGCGCAAGGCCTACGGCGGCGCGTACATCGTCATGGACTCGCAGTCCATCGGCGCCGACCTCACCTACGCCTGGCCCACCAACGAGATCGCCGTGATGGGCGCCGAAGGTGCCGCCAACGTCATCTTCCGCAAGCAGATCGCGGACGCCGAGGACCCCGAGGCCATGCGCGCACGCATGGTCAAGGAGTACAAGGCCGAGCTGATGCACCCGTACTACGCGGCCGAGCGCGGCCTCGTCGACGACGTCATCGACCCCGCCGAGACCCGGGAAGTGCTCGTCGCCGCCCTCTCGATGCTCCGCAACAAGCACGCCGATCTGCCGTCCCGCAAGCACGGCAACCCGCCGCAGTAGACGTCGAAGGAGAACTGCCACCGATGAGCACCCTGCTGAAGGTCGAAAAGGGCAACGCCGAGCCCGAGGAGCTGGCCGCGATCACCGCGATCCTGCTCGCCCGCGCCGCCGCCGCCCCCGAGGCCGCCACCTCCGCCTCCCGCTCCCAGGCCGGCTGGCGCCGCCTGGAGCGCACCCCCGGCTTCCGCGCGCCGCACAGCTGGCAGGGCTGAGCCCCCAGTACGACGCGAGGCCCCGCACCCGGACAGGGTGCGGGGCCTCGCGCGTACCCGGAACCGGCCGTCGTCCGGCCGAGCGGCCCCGCTCGTACGGGGCCCAAGGCGAAGGCCCCCGTGTCACAGGACACGGGGGCCTTCGCGCGTGCGCGGGCGGAAGCCGCTACCGCAGGCGGGCCATGAGCGCGTGCTCGACCAGGGTGATGAGCGCGCTCTTGGCGTCCGCGCGGTGGCGGGCGTCGGTGGTGATGATGGGGGCGTCGGGGCCGATCTGCAGGGCCTCGCGGACTTCCTCCGGGGTGTACGGCTGGTGTCCGTCGAAGCCGTTGAGGGCGATGACGAACGGCAGGCCGCTGTTCTCGAAGTAGTCGACGGCGGGGAAGCAGTCGGCGAGACGGCGGGTGTCGACGAGGACGACGGCGCCGATGGCGCCGCGGACCAGGTCGTCCCACATGAACCAGAAGCGGTCCTGTCCGGGGGTACCGAAGAGGTACAGGATCAGGTCCTGGTCCAGGGTGATGCGGCCGAAGTCCATGGCGACCGTGGTGGTCGTCTTGTCCCCGGTGTGGGTGAGGTCGTCGATGCCGGCGGAGGCGCTCGTCATCACGGCTTCGGTGCGCAGCGGGTTGATCTCGGAGACCGCGCCGACGAACGTGGTCTTGCCCACGCCGAAGCCGCCCGCCACCACGATCTTCGCGGAGGTGGTGGAGCGAGCAGGAGCCGCTCCGCCGTTAGAGCTTGCGAAGTCCACTGAGCACCCTTTCGAGCAGTGTCACATCTGGCTGGCCGCCGGCGGACTCGTCGCCGCCGGGCTGGTGGATGGCGACAAGGCCGGCCTCCGCCAGGTCGGCGACGAGGATCCGGGCGACACCAAGAGGAATGGAGAGAAGTGCCGAGATCTCCGCGACGGATTTGATCTCCTGGCACAGACGGCAGATGCGCTGGTGCTCGGGCAACTGCCCTTGCAGACGCGCGGGATCGGCCGTGGTGCTGACCAGTGCCTCGATGGCGAGCTGGTAGCGCGGCCGGGTACGGCCGCCCGTCATCGCGTACGGGCGCACCAGCGGGTTGTGCGCCTGCGGAGCCTGCGGGCGCGAGGCGCGCGGAGACTGCTGCGAGGGCCGGTAAGGCTGCTGGGGCTGCTGGGGCTGTCCGTACGGCTGCTGCTGGTAGGGCTGCCGCTGGTAGGGCTGCCCGGCCTGGTCGTACTCCGGCGAGGGCCGGTTGCTGGGAGCGGAGGGGAAGTTGAAGCGGTTCTGGTCGTGCCCACCCTGCGGCTGCTGCGCGCCGCCATAAGGATGTCCTCCGGGTGTTGTCACGTCTCCTCCTCCGACTCCAAGAACGCAGTACTCCCTGTGGAACCGCGCCACCGCACCCTATGGTGCGATGGCGCGAAACGCACTGCCTGTCTGCTAGTTGAGAAGGCTTCCTTGGAGTTCCGCGCGCAGGTCCGGGGTGAGGACGCTGCCCGCGCGATCCACGAGAAGGGCCATCTCGTAGCCCACGAGGCCGATGTCGCACTCGGGGTGCGCGAGCACCGCGAGCGAGGATCCGTCGGAGACGGACATGAGGAAGAGGAATCCCCGGTCCATCTCGACCACGGTCTGGTTGACGGCGCCACCCTCGAAGATGCGGGAGGCCCCGGCGGTCAGCGACGTCAGCCCGGAGGCCACGGCCGCCAGCTGGTCGGCGCGGTCGCGCGGGAATCCGTCGGACATCGCCAGAAGGAGGCCGTCGGCGGATACCACCACCGTGTGGGACACCCCTGGGGTGTTGTCCACGAAGTTGGTGATCAACCAGTTCAGGTTCTGCGCCGCCTGGCTCATCGCGCTCACACTAACGCTCCTGGTCATAGCTGTTACTTGACTGCTCGGATCCCGCGTTGCGGCCCTGCTGGACACCGCGCCGCAGGTTGCTCAACCTGCCGCGGACGTCCTCGGGGGCCCGGGAGACCTGGGGGCCGCCCTGCGGGGTCGTCTCCGCAGCGCCCTCGACCAGGTTGGCCTTGGGCACCCGCCGAGGGAGACCGGACGGGGTGATCCCGCCCGCCTTCGGCTCACGGAGCTTGGCGGCCTGCTGCCAGCGTTCGTCGTTGTTCGAACGCCAGTCGGCAGTGCCTTCCGTTCCCTCCGGGGCCCGCTCCGGTTCAGCGGGCTGCTGCTGACGCTGCGGCCGCTGCTCGAAGAGGGATCCGGTGGACTCCGCTTCCTGCTGTGCCGGTTGCCACTGCTGCTGGCTGCCGCGACGCGGCAGGCCCGCTCCGGTCACCTGGTGACCGGTGTCGGCAGCGGCGCCCGGACGGTCGAAGCCTACGCGCTCCGGGGCCGGTTCGGGAGCGGCGGGTGATTCCGATTCGGTCCCGTAATCCTGCTGGTAGGAGCCCGCGTAGCTGTTCTGCTCGGGCCACTCCGCCTGCGGGGAGGGGGAATCGTACCCACCGTCGTACGTCGGGAGGTCCTGTCGCTGATCCGAGTACTCGGCTTCCGGATAGGCGTACTCCTGCTGGGGGTACGCGTCGTATCCCTGCCCGCCCTGAGCGGGTTCGTAACCGGGGTCGTAGCCCTGCGCGGGCTGCTGCTCGTAGCCCTGGTACGGCTGGTACGCGTGCTCCGGCTGAGGTTCCGGATAGTCCCCCGTGAGCTCGCCGGGCCCGCCGTACTCCGGCTGCGCCTGCGGGTAGCCCGCCTGGGCCTCCAGCGCGGCCCGACGGTCCTCGCGGCCCAGGGAGCGGCCGACGGGGTCCAGCATGCCCTCGTCGAGGCCCGGCTGGTCGGCCCGGTGGACCTCGTAGCGGGAGTCGTCGAAGCCGAGCTCGGCGGCCGTGCGCAGCGGTGCGGCCTGCTGCGCCTGCTGGCGCGGAATGATCGAGGAGACGGTGAAGTCGTCGTCCGGAATGCCCTCGCCACCGCCACCGTGGGTGATGGCGTCGGGGAGCATGACCAGCGAAGTGGTGCCGGCCGCCTCGCCCGAGGGGCGCAGCTGGACGCGGATGCCGTGCCGGTCGGCCAGGCGGCCGACCACGAACAGGCCCATGCGCTGCGAGATCGCGGCGTCCACGGTCGGCGGGTTGGCCAGCTTGTGGTTGATGTCCGCGAAGTCCTCGGCGGTGAGGCCGATGCCCTTGTCGTGGATCTCGACCATCACGCGGCCGTCGGGCAGACGCGTCGCGTTGACCCGGACCTTGGTCTGGGGGGAGGAGAACGTGGTGGCGTTCTCCAGGAGCTCGGCGAGCAGGTGCACGAGGTCGGTCACGGCCTGGCCGTGGATCTCGGCCTCCGAGACGCCCGACAGCTCGATGCGCTCGTACTGCTCCACCTCGGAGGAGGCGGCGCGCAGGACGTCGACGAGCGGGACCGGCTGGTCCCAGCGGCGGCCCGGTTCCTCACCCGCGAGGATGAGGAGGTTCTCGCCGTTGCGGCGCATACGGGTGGCCAGGTGGTCCAGGCGGAAGAGGTTCTCCAGCTGGTCCGGGTCGGCCTCGTTGTTCTCCAGGTCGGTGATGAGGGTCAGCTGGCCCTCGATCAGCGACTGGTTGCGCATGGAGAGGTTCGTGAAGATCGCGTTGACGTTGCCCCGCAGGAGCGCCTGCTCGGCGGCGAGCCGGACGGCCTCCCGGTGGACCTGGTCGAAGGCCCGGGCGACCTCGCCGATCTCGTCCTGGGAGTCGATCGGGATCGGGACGACACGGGTGTCGACCTTGCCCGGGTCGGTGCGCGAGAGCTGGTCGACGAGCATCGGCAGGCGCTGCTCGGCCACGTCGAAGGCGGCACTGCGCAGCTTGCGCATCGCGCGGCCCATCTGGCGGGCCATCATGCCGGCCAGGATGAAGGCGGCGAGCAGGGCCACGACCACGATGGCGCCGGTGATGATGGCGTCGTTGCGGGCCTCGTCGGAGACGGCCACGGCGTCCTTGACGGCGTTGTCGAGGAGCTGCTTCTCGACCTCGGCGTAGCCGTCGAACTTGGCGGTCGCGGCGGCCTGCCAGAACACGGCGTTGGTGCCGTTCGCGGCCAGGACTTCCTTGCGCTCGCCGCTGGCTATCGCCTCGGTCATGCCGGTGAGCGCGGAGTCGTTGACCACGGGCGGGGCCTTGAAGGGGGTGCCGGCCTGCTCCGCCTGCTGCTTGGCGGCAGCGAGCTTGGCGGCGCCCGCCGCGGACTGCTTGCCCATGATGTCTTTGAGGCGCTGCACGTCCTCGTCGGTGCCGGCGGCGACGTACTCGCCGATGGCCAGTTCCTCGAGGTACGCGTACGAGGAGAAGGCGACCAGCTGGGCCTTGCGGATGTCCTCGTTCGGGTTGGGCCGGACCAGCAGGTGCGTGCCCACGGAGCGCTGCAGCGAGTTCGCGGCCTTGGCCAGCTCGATCGCGTAGACCATGCGGCCGTAGGAGGTCACGTTGCCGGTGCCGAGGCCCAGCTCGTTGGAGAACTGCATGAGGTAGTGCTGGACCAGCACGTACCCCTCTTCGGTCGGGATCGGGCCGGCCGCCTTGGGCAGGGCCTTCTTCGACGTCTCCAGCGGCTGGAGGTAGGCCGTCTTGCGGACCTGCTCGAGCTTGGGCTCCTCCTGGCGGAAGAGCTCCAGGCGGCGCTCCAGGCCCTGGCCCTCGGGCATGTCCTTCACGGCCTGGGCGAACTTCGCCTTGGCCGTGTCGGTGGCGGCGTACGCCTTCATGACCGGGTCGGACTCCCGCTGGCCCTTGAGCAGCGGGTCGGCCGTCAGGTCGCGCTCGTTGAGCAGGGCCTGGCCGTACTCGGCGGCGGCCTGCACGATGCGGGCCGTCTTCTCGGCGTCCTTGGCCTGGCCCCAGGTGTCGATGGAGCCCTTCACCTGGAAGCCGCCCATGACCAGTCCGACGAGGACCGGCACGAGCAGGATGGCGTTCAGACGGGTCGGCACGCGCCAGTTGCGCGGCGAGAACCTGCTGGTGCTGCCGCCGCTCGTGGGCGGGTCCACGGGTACGTCGACAGGTGACGCGGCCGCGCGCGGCGGCGGGGTGAAGTTGCCGCGCGCGGGTTCATCCGCGGGGCTCGAGTTGCTTCGCCTCACTCGACCAACAACCTCTCGGCGGTGCTACTAGCTAGTTCGTTGAATTCCAGCACGGTTAACGGCCGTGTTCCAAACAGTTGAAATCGGCCATTCCTAGAGCCTTATGCCCCACATAAATCGGACATAAAGAGCTTCCTGCGGCAAAAATGGGGCCAGTTGTGAGCGCAGCGAGACCGGGCGAACGCGCCGTGTCGCCAACTACCGGCAATTCTCTGTCGAAACGTTATGAACGAAGAGGGCGGGCCGTGTCCTATGACACAGCCCGCCCCCCAAAACCAGCCAGTGGACCTCTTGTTACGCCGGGTACTACTTGAGCCGCGCCATGAGCGCGTGCTCGACGAGCGTGATGAGCGCGCTCTTGGCGTCCGCGCGGTGGCGGGCGTCGGTGGTGATGATGGGGGCGTCGGGGCCGATCTGCAGGGCCTCGCGGACTTCCTCCGGGGTGTACGGCTGGTGCCCCTCGAAGCCGTTGAGCGCCACGACGAACGGCAGACCGCTGTTCTCGAAGTAGTCGACGGCCGGGAAGCAGTCGGCCAGGCGCCGCGTGTCGACCAGGACGATCGCTCCGATCGCGCCGCGCACCAGGTCGTCCCACATGAACCAGAAGCGGTCCTGACCGGGGGTACCGAAGAGGTACAGGATCAGGTCCTGGTCCAGGGTGATGCGGCCGAAGTCCATGGCGACCGTGGTGGTCGTCTTGTCCCCGGTGTGGGTGAGGTCGTCGATGCCGGCGGAGGCGCTCGTCATCACGGCTTCGGTGCGCAGCGGGTTGATCTCGGAGACCGCGCCGACGAACGTGGTCTTGCCCACGCCGAAGCCGCCCGCCACCACGATCTTCGCGGAGGTGGTGGAGCGAGGAGCCGCTCCGCCGTTAGAGCTTGCGAAGTCCACTGAGAACCCTCTCGAGCAGCGTTACGTCCGGAGTTCCGCCGGCCTCTCCATTGCCCGGCTGGTGGATGGCCACCATGCCGGCTTCCGCCAGGTCGGCGACGAGGATCCGGGCGACGCCGAGCGGCATCGACAGCAGCGCCGAGACCTCCGCGACCGACTTCACCTCACGGCAGAGCGTGCAGATGCGCTGGTGCTCCGGGAGCAGCCCGGACAGGTGCATCGGATCGGCCGTGGTGCTGACCAGGGCCTCGATGGCGAGCTGGTAGCGCGGTCGGGTCCGGCCACCGGTCATCGCGTACGGACGAACCAGCGGCTGGTCGCCTTCCGAGTACGACGAGTCGCCGTATCCATCGGAGTAGGCGGGGGGCGGGGTCATTGATCCTCCGGGCTGGACAGCAGTGGTCAGCGTGCCGTCTGACGGGGCGGCCGGTGGGGGGACGGTATGACGGCCTGGCGGGGGTACTGGGTTCCGGGGCTGGCGCCCCGGTCTCCCGGCCGGAAGTACCGTCCGGCCGGGAGGTGTGCAGTCAGATGAGCAGGCTTCCCTGCAGTTCCGCGCGCAGGTCCGGGGTGAGGACGCTGCCGGCGCGGTCCACGAGGAGGGCCATCTCGTAGCCCACGAGGCCGATGTCGCACTCGGGGTGCGCGAGTACGGCCAGCGAGGATCCGTCGGAGACGGACATGAGGAAGAGGAATCCCCGGTCCATCTCGACCACGGTCTGGTTGACGGCGCCGCCCTCGAAGATGCGGGACGCACCCGCGGTCAGCGAGGTCAGCCCGGAGGCGACGGCGGCCAGCTGGTCGGCGCGGTCACGGGGGAAACCCTCGGACATCGCCAGCAGGAGGCCGTCGGCGGAGACCACCACCGTGTGGGACACCCCGGGGGTGTTGTCCACGAAGTTGGTGATCAACCAGTTCAGGTTCTGTGCCGCCTGGCTCATCGAACTCAACTATCGCTCCTGCTGGTAAGTGGGGTCGATGTGGTAACTGCCGGTAGCCGGGCCGTTGTTGCCGGCCTGACGTCCCTGCTGGATACCGCGTCGGAGGTTGGTCAGACGGCCGCGGACGTCGTCCGGCGCACGCGAGACCTGCGGACCGGCCTGCGCTTCGGCCTGCTGCTGCGCGGTGCCGGCCACGAGGTTCGCCCGTGGGACCCGGCGGGGCAGCCCCGAAGTGGTGATGCCGCCGGCGGCGGGCTGGCGCACGCGCTCGGCCTGCCGCATCAGCTCGTCGTTCGGCGAGGAGCGCCAGCTGACCGTCGGCATGGCGCCGGTGGCCGTCTGGGCCGACTCGGCCGGCGCCTGCTCCTGGCCGCGCTGCGGCAGCGAAGGCTGCTGCGGGCGCTGGGGGGAGGCCACGGCCGGTGCCGACGGGGCGGACTGCTGAGGCTGCTGCGGCTGCTGAGGTACGGCCGGTCCCTGCGCGGGGGGCTGAGCGCCCTCCTGGCGGAACCAGTTCGACTCCAGCGTGTCGAAGATCGGGCTGCGGCCCTCGGCGTTCGAGCCGGCCGGGGGCAGCGCCTCGGGCCGGGGCGCCTGCGGCAGCCGCGGAGCCTCCGCCCGGGCGGGGGGTACGGGGGCGTACCCGCCCTGGGGCTGCGGGACCTGGCCGGGCTGGGCGTAGCCGCCGACACCGGGGCCGCCGGGCCGCTGGCCCTGGAGGTCGGGGCGGGGGAACTGGCCGGTGGAGGACGGGTCCGCGAAGTCCGGGCGGGGGAACTGGCCCGTACCGCTGTTGTCGTAGGCGTAGCCGCCCTGGCCCGCCTGCGGGGCCGGGGCGTTGAAGTCGGGGCGCGCGAACTCGGAGGTCGAGCCGGGGCCCGACAGCTCGTCGTGGCCGCGCGGGACGTCGTGCCCGCTCTGGCCCGCGCCCCAGCTGGTGGTCTGCGGTATCCCGGTCGGGCCGGTGCCCGCACCCGGGAGTTCCGGACGCGGAGCGCCGCCGCGCGGGGGCAGCTGCGGCCGGGGGCCGCGCACGCCCGGACCCGCGGGGGGACCGGCCTGCTGCGCCTGCTGGGGCTGCGGCATCTGCTGCTGCGCCTGCTGGGGCTGCTGCGGACGCTCGAAGCCGTTGCCCTGCGGGAAACCGCCGGGGCCGGAAGCCGTGGGAGCGCCGGCCGGGCGGGCCTGCGGACCGCCGAAGCCACCGGGAGCACCGGGGCCGGCGGGGGCGCCGGGACCGGAGACCGGACCGCGGCCCGGCAGCGGGGCACCGGAGCCGAAGGCGCTCTGCGTCTGCCCGCCGGGCGCACCCTGCTGCTGCGGGGGACGGCCGGCCTGCGGACCGCCCTGCGGGCCGGGGCCCTGGGGACGCTGCCCGCCGGGGGCTCCGCTCTGACCGGGCAGGGCCGCGCGCTGGGCGCCGCCGGCGACCTGGCCGCGCTGGGCGCCCGCGCCCACGGGGGCCCGTCCGCCGGGACCGGGAAGGGAACCCTGCGCCTGCGCGCCGGGACCACCCTGACCGGGACCGCCCTGGGCACCGCCGCCGGGACCGCCCTGGCCGGGCATCGGGGCCGGCTTCTTGCCGCCCTGGGCGACGTCCACCGGGAGCATGACGAGGGCCGTCGTACCGCCCGAGTCGGACGGGCGCAGCTGGATGCGGATGCCGTGTCGCAGGGACAGGCGGCCGACCACGAACAGGCCCATGCGGCGGGAGACGGAGACGTCCACGGTCGGCGGCGACGCGAGCCGCTCGTTGATCGCGGCGAGGTCCTCGGGGGAGAGGCCGATGCCGGTGTCGTGGATCTCGACGAGCACGCGGCCGTCCGGCAGCGCGTGACCGGTGACCTTGACCTTGGTCTGCGGTGAGGAGAACGAGGTGGCGTTCTCCAGCAGCTCGGCGAGGAGGTGCACGAGGTCGTTGACGACGCGGCCGGCGACGTCGGTGCCGGGCACCGACGCGAGTTCGATGCGCTCGTACTGCTCCACCTCGGACGCCGCGGCGCGGAGCACGTCGACGAGCGGGACGGGGCGGGTCCACCGGCGGCCCGGCTCCTCGCCCGCGAGGACGAGGAGGTTTTCGCCGTTACGGCGCATGCGGGTCGCGAGGTGGTCGAGCTTGAAGAGCGAGGACAGCTGGTCCGGGTCGGCCTCGCGCGACTCCAGCTCGGAGATGAGCGAGAGCTGACGCTGGATGAGGCCCTGCGAGCGCCGCGAGAGGTTGGTGAACATCGCGTTGACGTTGCCTCGCAGGAGGGCCTGCTCGGCGGCGAGGCGGACGGCCTCGCGGTGCATGTCGTCGAAGGCCGCGGCCACCTGGCCGATCTCGTCGCGGGTGTGCAGACCGACGGACTCCACCGTCGTGTCCACGTCCTGCGGGTCGGACTCGGACAGCTGCTTGACGAGCTCGGGCAGCCGGTCCTGGGCGACGCGGGTCGCGGTGTCCTGCAGGCGGCGCAGCGAGCGGATCATCGAGCGGGCCATGACGAAGGCGCCGACGAGGGAGACGCCGAGGACGAGGAGGATCAGCGCACCGTTGATGATGGCGTCGCGCTGCGACTCGTTCTTGAGCTCGCGGGCCTTCTGCTCCATGTCCTCGAGCAGGGTGAGCTCGATGACCTTCATGGCCTGGAGCTTGGTGTCGTCCGCGTCGTACCAGTCCATCCAGGAGCGGTTCTTCTCCTTGGCGAACTGGTCCTTGGTCTGCAGGACGCGGCGGGCGTAGTGGTCGGCGGTGCCGATCTCCTGGTTGCCGTCGCCGAGCACCGAGAGGAGTTCCTCGGGCTTGCCCTGGTAGACGAGTTCGAAGGTCTTCTTCGACTGCTCCTCGCCGCGCAGGGCGGAGAGGGCGTACAGCCGGTCGTTCTCGTTGAGGACGCCGCCCTTGGCGGGGTCCTCGGGGAGCGAGGCCGCGATGATCGCGCGCTGGATCGAGGCGTACTCCTTGGCGGAGGAGAACGCCGCCAGGGCGCGCGTGCGCTTGATCATCTCGGGGTTCGAGGTGGCCTGGGCCATGTCCTGCGAGAGCGAGAGCAGCGAGACGATCAGCGAGTTGTACTCGGTGACGGTCTGCTGGGCGCCGTTCTGGTACGCCTTCTTGCGGATTTCCTCGATGTTGGTGAGCTGGCGGCCGATCTGCAGGATGTTGTTGCGGATCGACTTGAGCGTCTCGTCCTTGTCCTCCGCGTTGTCGACCTTGTCGGTCGCGGCGGCGAAGGCCTTGGCGGCGGAGTCGGTCTGGTCGCGGACGCCCTGGACGAGGCTGTTCGGCTTGCCGGCCTGGCCGGGCACCGACAGCGGACCGGCGGAGTTGTCACGCTCGGCCTGCAGCATGGCGGCCAGGTTGGTGGCCTGCCGGGTCATCGTCGTCAGCAGCTGCATGTGCTCGAGCTGCGCGATGTCGTTGAGCGAGTCGTTGATGCGGAAGCCACCGAGCGTGGTGGCCGCGACGACGGGCAGGGTCAGCAGCGACACCAGTCGCGTGCTGATGCGCCAGTTCTGCATGGCGAGACGGGAACCGGACCCACTGGGGGCCTTGGGTATCGCCGTGTCGCGCTCGGCCGACTCGTCGTTGCCCCTGGGCGTGCCCTTGGACTTGGCGCGTCCCTTCGCCTTCACCGCGGCGGAGGCATCGGGGCCCGCGCCTTCGACAGCCGGCCCGCGGTTCTGGGCGTGCTGGGGCGAGGAGCCACGGTCGGTCCCGCCGCGCGGCTCCTGCTCCGCCGCAGCGCTGCCATCCCTCTTGAATCGTCCCTGCACTAGCGTCGCAACCTCTGGACCAGGCGTCCCGCCGGGCGACCGGTGGGACGGTGTCGAGTCGTGGGGCAATGCGCCCCATGGTGGTCGTCGGTGACCGGCGCGTCTCCCTCTCCGTTGCCGCCGCGCTCGGCGCTGTCTCGCGCCACCTGCGCGCCGGCTGATTCCCGCGGCGGTCCCGCGAATTCCAGCACAGAGGCGGATCTCCAACAAGGTGCGCGTGTCGGCCCGGAGAGTCGCTCACGGCTTGTGACGCATGCGCTACCCGGCGTGGGTGCCAATTCATCTTGAATCGGACTTACGCCGCCCAAACTCCACGCCTGGCAAGGTGCCCCAGTCGCGATGATCGGGAGCGGAATGGCTCATTCAGTGGCGCAATGTCCGTTTTATCGGGCGCAATTGACTGCCCGTTATGCCCGTAATGACCGGTCACTGGTGAGCAAACTCACATAGCCGTGGCCATTACTTCCCGGTTCGGCGGGGGATTCAGATGTTTAGCCTTGAGCTTTACAGGGTTGGCGCATGAGACGAGCGGTACCCCTGAGGCACCACAGCGGCACCCGCCGCCACCATTCCACCGAGCGAGCCGAGGGCACCGCACTCCGATGAAGACGACGATGATGTTCCGCAACATAGCCAACCCGCGCCGCACCACCCTCGCGCACCTCAAGGACGCCGAGGAGCTGCAGGCCGCAACGGCCCCGGAGCACACCGTCGAGCTGCCGGCCCAGACCGCGAACCCGCGCCGCACCGTCCTGATGAACGCGCCGGTCGCCGCCGCCGCGCAGTAGACCCTCACGCGGGACTCTCCGGAAAGAAGGCGCGCGAAGCGTCGGCCCCCACCGCGTTAGCCTGGAGTCCGCAGACTCCAGCCAGCGGAAATACAGAGGGGCAGACGCAACACGTGCGCATCGCCAGGTTCTCGATCGACGGCAATGTCGCGTTCGGCGCGGTCGAGGGCAGCACTGCCCCCGGCGCCGAGGGTGAGCTCGTCCTCGACATCATCAAGGGCATCCCGTTCGCGGACTTCGAGCTCTCCGGCACGAAGGTCCCGCTGAGCAAGGTCCGGCTGCTGCCGCCCGTGCTCCCGAACAAGGTCGTGGCCATCGGCCGCAACTACGCGGAGCACGCGGCGGAGCTGGGCCATCAGGTCCCGGACGCCCCGATCACCTTCTTCAAGCCCTCCACCTCGGTGGTCGGCTCGGGCGACCCGATCGCGTACCCCTCCTTCTCCCAGGACCTCCACCACGAGGCCGAGCTCGCCGTGGTCATCGGCCGCATGTGCCGCGAGGTCCCGCGCGAGCGCGTCAAGGACGTCATTTTCGGCTACACCTGCGCCAATGACGTCACCGCGCGCGACGTCCAGCAGCGCGAGAACCAGTGGGCCCGCGCCAAGGGCTTCGACAGCTCCTGCCCCCTCGGCCCCTGGATCGAGACCGACCTGGACCCGAGCGACCTGACCATCCAGTGCACCGTCAACGGCGAACAGCGCCAGCTCGGCCGCACCAGTCAGATGGTCCGCTCCATCGAGGACCTGATCGTGCACATCACCGAGGCCATGACGCTGCTCCCGGGCGACGTCATCCTCACGGGGACCCCGGCCGGAGTCGGCCCCCTCAACGTCGGCGACGAGGTCGCCGTCACCATCGAAGGCATCGGCACTCTCACCAACAAGGTGATCAAGCGTGGCTAACGCGAACGTCCGCGTACGTTTCTGTCCCTCCCCGACCGGCAACCCCCACGTGGGCCTGGTCCGGACCGCCCTCTTCAACTGGGCGTTCGCCCGCCACCACGGCGGTACGTTCGTCTTCCGCATCGAGGACACCGACGCGGCCCGCGACTCCGAGGAGTCGTACAACCAGCTGCTCGACTCGCTGCGCTGGCTCGGCTTCACCTGGGACGAGGGTCCCGAGGTGGGCGGCCCGCACGCCCCGTACCGCCAGTCGCAGCGCATGGACATCTACAAGGACGTCGCGCAGAAGCTCCAGGACGGCGGCTACGCCTACCACTGCTACTGCACCACCGAGGAGCTCGACGCCCGCCGCGACGCCGCCCGCGCCGCCGGCAAGCCCTCCGGCTACGACGGCCAGTGCCGCGACCTCTCCGCCGAGCAGAAGGCCGCGTACGAGGCCGAGGGCCGCACCTCGATCGTCCGCTTCCGGATGCCCGACGAGACGATCACCTTCACGGACCTGGTCCGCGGCGAGCTCTCCTTCACCCCGGAGAACGTGCCGGACTTCGGCATCGTCCGCGCCAACGGCGCCCCCCTCTACACGCTCGTCAACCCGGTCGACGACGCGCTGATGGAGATCACCCACGTCCTGCGCGGCGAGGACCTGCTGTCCTCCACCCCGCGCCAGATCGCCCTGTACAAGGCGCTGACCGAGCTGGGCATCGCCAAGGCGACCCCCGCCTTCGGCCACCTGCCGTACGTGATGGGCGAGGGCAACAAGAAGCTCTCCAAGCGCGACCCCGAGTCCTCGCTCAACCTGTACCGCGAGCGCGGCTTCCTCCCCGAGGGCCTGCTGAACTACCTCTCGCTCCTGGGCTGGTCCTTCTCCAAGGACCAGGACATCTTCTCGATCGAGGAGATGGTCGCGAAGTTCGACATCCCGGACGTCAACGCGAACCCGGCGCGCTTCGACCTCAAGAAGTGCGAGTCGATCAACGCGGACCACATCCGCATGCTGGACCCGAAGGCCTTCGCGGACGCCTGCGCCCCGTGGCTCCGGGCCCCGCACGCCAACTGGTCCCCCGAGGACTTCGACGCCGCGGCCTGGGAGCGCATCGCGCCCTACGCCCAGACCCGCGTCACCGTCCTGTCCGACATCACGGCCAACGTCGACTTCCTTTTCCTGAAGGAGCCGGTGGAGGACCAGGCCTCGTGGGACAAGGCGATGAAGGGCGAGCCCGCGGCCCTGCTGACGACGGCCCGCGAGAACCTCGCCGCCGCCGACTGGAACGACCCCGAGTCCCTCAAGCAGGCGGTCCTCACCGCCGGCGAGGCCCACGGGCTCAAGCTCGGCAAGGCCCAGGCACCGGTCCGCGTCGCGGTCACCGGCCGCACGGTCGGCCTCCCGCTCTTCGAGTCCCTGGAGATCCTGGGCAAGGAGCGCTCGCTGTCCCGCATCGACGCGACCCTGGCCAAGCTCGCCGCCGCGTAAACAGCGCCCAGTACGTCCCTCAGGGGCGGCAGCCGACCGCTACATCAGCGAACGGCCGCCGCCCCTGAGGCGTTGTCGGTGTGCGGCCTTATGGTGCGCGGAGTTGATCACGCACTCCGTGGAAGGCCCGCCCCGTGCCGATGACCGCACCCGACTACACCTGGCACTTCACGCCGGGCAACACCTTCTCGTACGAGAGCGGGCAGACGGGGATCCTGTCCCTGGCCGATGTGGGCGAGCTGTCGCTTCCCACGGGCCGGGTCGTCGCCTGCGATCCGTTCGTGTACCTGGGGTCGGGTGACATCGGCGCCTTCACCACGCAGGTGCCCCCGGGCCGCTACCGGGTGGAGGCCGCCATGGCGACGCTGACCCGGCCCGGTGAGCCGACGCCGGCGCGTCCGCACACGCGGGTCGCCGCCGCGCGCCTCGTGATCCGGGACGTGCCCGCCGTGACCTGGGAACTCGCACTCCAGGAGGGGCAGGACGTCTCAGAGCTCGGCGACGACGAGTTCTTCGGCTACGGGGTGGACGCGGGCACCGGCTGCTTCTACGACGCTTCTGCCGATGGGGCCTTCCCCGGCACGGAAGACGAGGAAGGGCCGGTCTGGGAGGCGATGGAGAGCGTGGGGGACGGCCCCGCCGTGTTCTTCGCGACAGGCCTCGACGGGCACACGCTCGCGGCCTTCACGTCCGGCTGGGGCGACGGCGCGTACCCGACCTGGGTCGGGCGGGGCGCCGACGGCGGCGTCGTCTGCTTCCTCACGGACTTCTTCGTCGTGCCCACGGGCGGCGAGGCCCCGGCGTAGGGTCGGCGGTATGCCGATTCGTGCCGTGCTGTGGGACATCGACGACACCCTGTTCGACTACACGGGGGCCGACCGGGCCGGCCTCGCGGCGCACCTCGCCGACGAGGGGCTGGCCGAGCGGTACGGGACCCCGCGCGAGGCCCTGGCGCTGTGGCGGCGGATCACCGACCGGCACTGGGAGCGCTTCGCCGCCGGGGAGGGCACCTTCCAGGGGCAGCGCCGGGACCGGGTGCGCGAGTTCCTCGGATCACCCGCGATGAGCGACGCACTGGCCGACGACTGGTTCGGGCGGTACGTCGAGCACTACCAGGCCGCCTGGGAGCTGTTCCCCGACGTGGTGCCCGTACTGGACGCCCTCGCCGGCGACTACCGGCACGGGGTGCTCTCCAACTCCTCCGTCACCAACCAGGACCCCAAGCTGCGCCACCTCGGCCTGCGCGACCGCTTCGAGGTCCTCGTGTGCGCCGTCGAGCTGGGCGTCAGCAAGCCGGAGGCCGCAGCCTTCCTCGCGGCGTGCGACGAGCTCGGGCTGGAGCCCGGGGAAGTGGTCTACGTGGGGGACCAGCCGGAGATCGACGCGCGCGGCGCCCGTGACGCCGGTCTTACGGCGGTCTGGCTGGATCGCGACGGAGGGCGCGGGCCCGGGCCGGAAGGCGTCCACCGGATCGCCGGACTCGACCGGCTCCCGGAAGTGCTGGCCGGGGATACCCGTTTTGGAGCACGGTCAGGCATCCGGTAATGTTCTTTCTGCGCCGCCCGAGCGGGCCGAAAGGCCGGGCCGGAGGCGCTAACCGAACGAAAGTCCCTCAGGGTCTTGAGTTTTGGTGGGCTATAGTGTAATTGGCAACACGAGGGTTTCTGGTTCCCTTATTCTAGGTTCGAGTCCTGGTAGCCCAGCGCAGTGCAGTAGTAACGCAGTGCTTGCCCCCGTTGTGTAGCGGCCTAGCACGCCGCCCTCTCAAGGCGGTAGCGCCGGTTCGAATCCGGTCGGGGGTACTGTGTCTAGCTGGTCTAGACCTTTGGGCTATAGTGTAATTGGCAACACGAGGGTTTCTGGTTCCCTTATTCTAGGTTCGAGTCCTGGTAGCCCAGCGCAGTACCGCAGTAACAGCTAGCCCCCGTTGTGTAGCGGCCTAGCACGCCGCCCTCTCAAGGCGGTAGCGCCGGTTCGAATCCGGTCGGGGGTACGCACAGAAGAGGCCCTCCGCGTTCATCGCGGAGGGCCTCTTCTTCGTTTCGCGGGCAGGGCGCACAAGTGTGGGCCCGGAGGCGCGCGTTAGGACGTGTGCGGCGTCGTGCGCGCCCCCGGGCCCGGGGGAGTGTGGGAGGTCGGAGAGATCAGCTGGAGCGGCGCAGGGCCTCCGTCAGGCGTGCTGCCGCGTCGATGACGGCCTGGGCGTGCATGCGCCCCGGGTGGCGGGTCAGCCGCTCGATCGGTCCGGAGACCGACACGGAGGCCACCACGCGGTTCGACGGCCCGCGTACGGGCGCCGAGACGGAGGCCACGCCGGGCTCCCGCTCGCCGATCGACTGCGCCCAGCCGCGGCGGCGTACGCCCGAGAGCGCCGTCGCCGTGAAGCGCGCGCCCTGCAGGCCGCGGTGGAGCCGCTCGGGCTCCTCCCAGGCCATCAGGATCTGCGCGGCCGAACCGGCCTTCATCGGGAGCGTGGAGCCCACCGGGACGGTGTCCCGCAGGCCCGACAGCCGCTCGGCGGCTGCCACGCAGATGCGCATGTCGCCCTGACGCCGGTAGAGCTGCGCGCTCTCTCCCGTCACGTCCCGGAGGTGGGTGAGCACCGGTCCGGCCGTGGCCAGCAGGCGGTCCTCGCCGGCCGCGGCGGCGAGCTCCGCCAGCCGCGGTCCGAGGATGAACCGGCCCTGCATGTCCCTCGCCACCATCCGGTGGTGTTCCAGTGCCACGGCAAGGCGATGTGCCGTGGGTCGTGCGAGCCCTGTCGCCGCGACCAGCCCGGCGAGGGTGGCCGGACCGGACTCCAGTGCGCTCAATACCAGAGCTGCCTTGTCGAGAACGCCGACGCCGCTAGAGTTGTCCATGAAACGATATTCGCGTCTCACACTGTGAAACGCAAGTTCAATTTTTCCAAGAACGAGCGAGTCTGTATGTGCGGGTCCACGAACCACTGGGTCCGAGCCGTCGTCCGGGACGTGGGGTACGGGCGATCAGGCGCACAAGATCTCTATGAAGCGCCGGCACAACCGGCCGGCCGGAGGGAAAGCGATGGGTAGGACACTCGCGGAGAAGGTCTGGGACGACCATGTCGTCCGGCGCGCGGAGGGCGAGCCCGATCTCCTCTTCATCGATCTGCACCTGCTGCACGAGGTGACCAGCCCGCAGGCCTTCGAGGGGCTGCGCCAGGCCGGCCGCAAGGTCCGCCGTCTCGACCTCACCATCGCGACCGAGGACCACAACACCCCCACCATCGACATCGACAAGCCGATCGCTGACCCGGTGTCCCGGGCCCAGCTCGAGACGCTGCGGGCGAACTGCGCCGAGTTCGGCGTGCGCCTGCACTCGCTGGGCGACGTCGAGCAGGGTGTGGTCCACGTCGTCGGACCGCAGCTGGGTCTGACCCAGCCGGGCACCACGGTGGTCTGCGGCGACTCGCACACCTCCACGCACGGTGCCTTCGGCGCGCTGGCCTTCGGCATCGGCACCAGCCAGGTCGAGCACGTGCTGGCGACCCAGACGCTGCCGCTGGCCCGTCCCAAGACGATGGCGATCACCGT
Source organism: Streptomyces sp. NPDC054956 (assembly GCF_053609185.1). NCBI lineage: Bacteria > Bacillati > Actinomycetota > Actinomycetes > Kitasatosporales > Streptomycetaceae > Streptomyces > Streptomyces sp. NPDC054956. Next base: position 30,002 of record NZ_JBSGXB010000051.1, read on the forward strand.
CACCGGCGCGCTGGCCGAGGGCGTCACCGCCAAGGACCTGATCCTGGCGATCATCGCCAAGATCGGCACCGGCGGCGGCCAGGGCTACATCCTGGAGTACCGCGGCGAGGCCGTCGAGAAGCTGTCGATGGAAGCCCGCATGACCATCTGCAACATGTCGATCGAGGCCGGTGCCCGCGCGGGCATGATCGCCCCCGACCAGACCACCTTCGACTACCTCCAGGGCCGCGACCACGCCCCGGCGGGCGAGGACTGGGACGCGGCGGTCGAGTACTGGAAGACCCTGCGCACCGACGACGACGCGGTCTTCGACGCCGAGGTCGTCATCGACGGCACCACGCTGTCCCCGTTCGTCACCTGGGGCACCAACCCCGGCCAGGGCGCGCCCCTGTCGGCCAACGTCCCCGACCCTGCTTCGTACGAGGACGCTTCGGAGCGCAACGCCGCCGAAAAGGCCCTGGAGTACATGGGGTTGACCGCCGGGCAGCCGCTGCGCGACATCAAGGTCGACACCGTCTTCGTAGGTTCCTGCACCAACGGCCGCATCGAGGACCTGCGCGCCGTCGCCGGCATCATCGAGGGCCGCAAAGTCGCCGACGGCGTACGGATGCTGGTCGTCCCGGGCTCCGTCCGGGTCGCCCTGCAGGCCGTCGAAGAGGGCCTGGACAAGGTCTTCAAGGAGGCCGGCGCCGAATGGCGGCACGCGGGCTGCTCGATGTGCCTGGGCATGAACCCCGACCAACTCGCGCCCGGTGAGCGCTCCGCGTCCACCTCCAACCGCAACTTCGAGGGCCGGCAGGGCAAGGGCGGGCGCACCCACCTGGTCTCCCCGCAGGTGGCTGCCGCCACCGCCGTGCTGGGCCACCTGGCCTCGCCCGCCGACCTGTCCGACGCCAACGCGACCGCCGGAGTCTGAGAACGATGGAAGCCTTCACCACCCACACCGGCCGGGCCGTCCCGCTGCGCCGCAGCAACGTCGACACCGACCAGATCATCCCGGCCCACTGGCTGAAGAAGATCACCCGCGACGGGTTCGAGGACGGGCTCTTCGAGGCCTGGCGCAAGGACCCGGAGTTCGTCACGAACCGTCCGGAGCGCGCCGGCGCGACCGTCCTGGTCGCCGGCCCCGACTTCGGCACCGGTTCCTCGCGCGAACACGCCGTCTGGGCCCTGCAGAACTTCGGCTTCAAGACGGTCATCTCCTCCCGCTTCGCCGACATCTTCCGCGGCAACTCGCTGAAGAACGGTCTGCTGACCGTCGTCCTGCCGCAGGAGACCGTCGAGCAGCTGTGGAAGCTGACCGAGGCCGACCCCACCGCCGAGATCACGGTCGACCTGGTCGACCGCCAGGTCCGAGCGGAAGGCGTCGTCGCGGAGTTCGAGCTCGACGACAACGCCCGCTGGAGGCTGCTGGAGGGGCTGGACGACATCTCGCTCACCCTTCAGAACGAAGCGGACATCGCCACTTACGAAAGCAGCCGCCCCACCTTCAAGCCGCGCACGATTCAGGCGTGATTCCTGCCTGATCAGCGCTTATTCACCCCCGGGTGATCACATCTCCAACACTGTGCCCCCTGTCGTCCGGCAGGGGGCACAGCTGTGTGTTGAGGCCCCGTGAGGCGACAACTCGCCCCAGATGGCACAATCTGTGCATGGAACGCGACAGTCAACTTGAGCTCTACGGACTTGTCGCGGACCGATTGAAAGAAGCACACACAAGGGTGCGCGAACTGCAAGTCCCGGAGGGCGTAAGGATGGCGCTGTCCCGGAAGCTGTTGGTCGTCACGGCTGCGGCGAAGCATGATCTCGCCGATGCGGCAAGGCGCCTGGACAGGTTGATGAAGGACCTCGACGAGGGTCGATTCCCTGAAGGCGACTGATGCGAAGGAACTCCGTAACGGCCTACAGCGTTGCGGCACTAGGGTGATAAGCCCGTTTCGTGTTTGATTTGCGGTATATATCCGCCTAACGTGCGAAATAAGCTTGAACACATTCGTTCTGGCGAAGTCTCCGAAGGGGAAGACGTTGAACAAGGCGCAGCTCGTAGAAGCGATTGCCGACAAGCTGGGCGGCCGTCAGCAGGCCGCGGACGCTGTCGACGCGGTACTGGACGCCATCGTCCGCGCGACCGTCGCGGGCGACCGGGTCTCGGTCACGGGCTTCGGCTCGTTCGAGAAGGTCGACCGCCCGGCCCGCTACGCGCGCAACCCGCAGACGGGTGAGCGCGTCCGGGTCAAGAAGACCTCGGTTCCCCGCTTCCGTGCGGGCCAGGGCTTCAAGGACCTGGTCGCCGGCACCAAGAAGCTCCCCAAGGGCGGCGAGGTGTCGGTGAAGAAGGCGCCCAAGGGCAGCCTCACGGGTGGCTCTTCCGCAGCCGCCGCCACGGTGAAGAAGGCCGCGGCGAAGAAGGCCACCACCGCCAAGAAGGCGGCGGCCAAGACCACGGTCGCGAAGAAGGTCGTGGCCAAGAAGGTCACCGCCACCGCCAAGAAGACGGCCGCGAAGACCGCCGTGGCGAAGAAGGCCGCCCCCGCGGCCAAGAAGGCCACGGTCAAGAAGGCCGCGGCGACGGCGAAGAAGACCACCGCCACCGCGAAGAAGACCGCGCCGGCGGCCAAGAAGGCCACCGCGGCGACGAAGGCGCCCGCCAAGAAGACGGCTACGCGCAAGGCCACCGCGAAGAAGACCACCGCCCGCAAGACCAAGTAGGGCACGAGTCCCGCCGGGCCCGGGTCACCCACCCGGGGGCTACCGGCCCGCGGTGGGGTGGCGCCCGGCGCCGCCGGGTCTGGCAGTAACTTTATCACAACAAAAGCGTGCCAAGCAAGTAGAATTATATAAAACCGGG
>NZ_JBSGXB010000052.1:0-32719 GCF_053609185.1 Streptomyces sp. NPDC054956
GAACTCGATCGCGGACGGCGCCGGGTTGGCGCCCGCGAAGAACGGGTCCTGGGCGTCGATGATCAGCTGGAGCTTCCGCCCCTTGGCCAGGACGTAGTGCGCGGGCTGCAGGGCGAAGGTGACGGTGGTGGCCTGGCCCGCCCCCTCGTTGGTGAGGGTGTACGGGGCGTTGGTGATGATGGCGGCCTTGCCCGTGCTCGCGTTGCAGTCCAACAGGTACGCCACGATGGTGGCGCTCTTCTCCTGCGGGGTCACGGTCACCCGCACCTCCAGGTCGCCCCGGACCTGCATCGCCCGCTCCAGCGGCGCGGTGGTCCAGATCGCCGCGCGCCCGCGGTCGATGTCGGCGGTCGGGTAGACGTGCGGCAGGCCGACGCGCTCGGCCAGGCCGGTCCGGATCAGCTTCGGGGCCACGACGGCCTGGGTGTCCTCGGTGTCCTCGCCGGTGACCTTGACGGCGCGGGTCCAGCCGGACTGTGCGACGCCTTCGGCCATCCGCGCGTCGCGCTCCCCGGCGGGCGCGTCGCCGAGGTGGAAGTGCTTGGTCGGCAGTGCGTAGCTCTCCCAGTCGGGGTGGCGCACGTCGGACAACAGGTTGTGCATGTACTCGGAGCGGATGCCGAACCGCGGCTCCGCACCGTCGCCGGCGCTGCCGCCGAGGTAGTGGTCCATCCAGCGGTAGGTCATCTCGGTGCGCTTGGAGACGAGGCCCATCAGGCCGGGAAGCTCCGCGTTGCCGTGGTCGCCGACCTGGACGAGCAGCGACTTGGGACCCTGGAGGCCGGTGAACAGGTCGACGACGCCGGGCACCGAGAAGATCGTCTCGTGCCAGGCGGTGGTCATCAGGATCGGCGTCTGGGCGTTGTTGTACGCCTCCAGGTAGTGCTTGGGTGACCGTACGCGGGCGAACTCCCGGACCTCGTCGTCGATGTCATTGCCGCGGATCTTCTGGATGATGCCGAGGAACTCCTCGGAGCAGTTCTCCTCCTTGAACAGCTTCACCAGAGCCTCGAAGGCCGCCAGGTGGCGGGTGCCGTTCTCGTAGAGCGAGGTGAACAGGTCTCCCCAAGCGCTGGTCGCCGCAACGGCCTTGATCCGGGGGTCCCGCGCGGCCACCAGGAGGCTCGTCCCGGCTCCGTAGGAGGCACCGAAGAAGCCGATCCGCTCCGGGTCGACGTCATCCCGGCCCACCAGCCAGTCGATGACCTCGATCGCGTCGGTCACGTCCTGCGGCCCGGCGACGTGGATCTTGCCCCCGGACTTGGCCAGCCCGCGCTGGCTGTAGGCCAGGACGGCGTAGCCGCCCTGGGCTAAGCGCGGGAACATGCCGAGATAGGCCAGTCGGCCGAGGTCGCTCAGCGGGGCGGGCATGACGATCGTGGGACAGGTCTGTCCGGGCCCGAGATTGCGCGGGACGCTCAGTGCGGCATCGAGCACGGTCGTGTCCGACAGGGCGATCTTGACTTCCCGGTACGTGGCGATCTCCGCGTACGTCTCGTACGTGTCGGCCAGACCCCACTGGTCCAGGGAGCCGATGTGGCGCGGCGACGGCTCCGTCAACGCCCGGCCGATCGCCTCCAGCTTGGCGAGGTCGTCGGCGCTGTGCGCGAACGGCTGCTCCGGGGTGCTGTCAACTGACATGGCTGTGCCCGCCCTTCGTAGGTGCTGCCTGGTGATGACGAGGTGTCGGAGACATGCTCCCGACAGCGTGATCACGTCGGCCACCCACTCCAGGAGGACCACCCGAACGAATGAACGGCACTTCCCGAACGCAAGGGCGGAACTGTGGCTGAATGCCCCCTGCTCCGGGGACCGGAGCAGGGGATCGGCACTTCGACCGGGCCGCCTAGCGGACGTCGGTGGCCGTACGGCGATAGGTGCTGCGCCGGTCCTCGATCCGGTCCCAGCGGTCGCCGTAGATGGTCTTGACGACGTTCGGTTCCCGTACGAAGTCGTGCGGGAAGCCGAGCGGTACGGCGCTCACCCCGTCGAGGCGCGCGACCGCATCGGCGTCGAGACGGACGTCGAGGCAGCCGAGGTTGTCCACGAGCTGGCTCTCCTTCGTCGCCGCGATGATCGGAACGACGTTGCCGGGGCGGCCCAGCAGCCAGGCCAGCGCCACCTGGGCGGGGGTCCAGCCGCCCTCCTCGGCGATCTCCAGGACCACGCTGATGATCTCTTCCTCCTCCGGGGACGCCTTGACGCCCCAGGCGTCCAGCCGCCCTCCCTCGCCTCGGCGGTACTTGCCGGTGAGCTTGCCGGCGGCCAGCGGCGCCCAGGCCAGCACGGCGAGATCGAACGCCCGTGCCTGCGGCAGGAGTTCGCGTTCCGGGGTTCGCTCCAGCAGGTTGTAGCGCAGCTGCGAACCTGCGAACGCGGACCATCCCCGGAGCTCGGCGAGGGTGTTCGCCTGGGCGATCTCCCAGGCGGGCCAGTCCGAGACGCCGACGTACAGCACCTTGCCGGTGCGTACGAGGTCGTCCAGCGCGCGCATCACCTCCTCGACCGGGGTGAAGTTGTCGCGTGCGTGCACCCAGAGGATGTCGAGGTGGTCGGTGCGCAGCCGTTCGAGGCTGGCCTCCACCGAACGCACCAGGTTCTTGCGGTGGTTGCCCGCCGCGTTGACGTCGCCGTCGCGGGTCCCGCAGGTGTACTTGGTGGCCAGTACGAACTCGTCGCGCCGCCCCTCGAGCAGTTTGCCGAGGATCCGCTCCGAACTTCCGTCGCCGTAGATGTTCGCCGTGTCGATGAAGTTGCCGCCCGCGTCCGCGTACGTGTCGACGATCCGGGCGTTGGTCTCCTGGTCGGCGCCCCAGCTCAGGTCGTCGCCCATGGTCATCGCGCCGAGGCTCAGCTCGCTCACGCGCAGACCGGTCTTTCCGAACAGTGTGTACCGCATGTTCTTCCCCCTTCGCGCAGGTCGTGGGGCCGACGCTATGCGCTGGAGTGCACTTCAACGCAAGTGCTGATCAAGGTGGTTGGAGCCGCGGAACAGCCGACGCCGGCCCCCGGTGGCGAAGCCGGCCCCGCCACGCGCCGCACCGCCCGCACCGCCCGCGGCGGCCGGGAACCGGGGAGGAATTCGTCCGGATCCGGGCGTCCGTACGGGTGTCACGGACGCGGCGGACGGGGCTACCGTTGCGGCACTGCGCGGGGGCGGAGGGGAGCGTCATGCTGGACGAGGCGATGGTCGCGTTGGCGGCGTCGGTGGGTTCGGGAGTCGTACAGGCCGCGGGGAGCGACGCCTGGATGGCGTTCCGCGGGCGGCTGGCCCGGCTGTTCGGGCGCGGGGACGGGCCGGAGGAATCCGCCCAGCTGCGACGTCTGGACCGGACCGCGGCCGAACTGGCTGCTGCCGCGCGGGACGAGGACGAGGCCCGGAGCGCCCGGCGCGAGGAGTTGCAGGGCGCGGGCTGGCAGGCCCGTACCGAGGACCTGCTGGACCGGTTGGAACCGGAGGAGCGGGCCGCGGTCGCCGTGGAGCTCCACGCACTGCTCGCCGAGGTCGCGGAGGCGGTGCGCCCGGCCGCCGGAGGTGCCTCCGGGAACGTGATCCTCGGGTCGGCGGCCATCCAGTACGGGGACGGCAACGTCCAGATGAACCGGTTCGACGCCCGCCCGTGACGGGCTCCGAGCCCTCCGGGGACACCGACCGGCGCGATGACGACCGCCGCGGGAACACGTACCGCGGCCCGGCCGGGGTGCAGCACGGCAGCCGGAACCTCCAGGTCAACCTCCACGAGCACCGCACCGGCATCCTCTCAGCCTGCGCGGTCGCCCTGGTGTGCGTGGCCGTCGTGATCGCGGTCCGGATGGGCGGCGACCCGGGCGGCGCGGCCGCCACCCCGCCCGCCGGGCCCCCGCGCACGAACACGGCACCGGCACCGACACCGACACCGGCACCGGGCACCGCCGGGGAAGACTCCTCGGTGCTCATCGGGCGGCTGGTCAACGACGACGGCGGGCTGTGCCTGCGGGTGCCCGGCACCGAGGACGGCCTCGTCCCCGTACAGGACACCTGTACCGACGCCGCGGACCGGACCTGGACGCTGACCCTGCAGGACGGCGGCGTCACCCGCACGCTGCGCAACGGGCAGAGCGGCCGCTGTCTGACCGTTTCCGGCCAGGAGAACTTCACCCCCGCCCGACAGCTCGCCTGCACCGCCGAGGACGGCGGGCAGCACTGGAAACTGCTCTGGGGGAAGGGCGAGTTGGCCGGGCACTTCACGCTGGTCAACACCGGCACCACCAAGTGCCTGGTCGTGCAGGGGCGCGTCCCGGACCGGCCCGCGACGCAGGCTTCGTGCGGCGAGGAGTACAAGGACCAGTGGTGGCACCTCGACTCCTGAGCCTGCCCCCGCGCCCCGGCCGCCGGGTCTGACGACCCGGCGCCCACCGTACGGCGCATGCGGGGGCGGGCGGTTCAGATTCCCGCGAGGAACTCCCGCACGGCGGCCGCGAAGCCCGCCGGATCGGCCAGGGCGACGAAGTGGTCGGTGTCCAGGGGACGGTACGACGTCCCGGGGCGGCGGCCGACCATGTCCTGGGCCTGCTCGGCGGGCAGGACCTGGCTGCGGAGGCCGTGGATCAGCAGGGCGGGGCAGTCGGTGGCCAGCCACTGCTTCCAGTGGTCGCCGTGGACGTGGTTCTCGGAGTCGACGGTGTCCCCCGGGTGGAACGGCAGCCGCCAGCCGGCTCCATCGGGCAGGGGGCGCAGCGCCGGGGCGACGGCGGGGGCGAGGGGACCGCAGGCGGCGAGGAGTTCCTCGCGGGTGGGGGCCGAGTAGGGGAAGTTCAGTACGAAGGCGAGGGGGCTGGTGCCGTGGTCGGGGAGGTCGGCCGGGGCGTCGACGTTGACGAGGGCCTCGACCAGCTCCGGGTGTTCGGCGGCCAGGTGGTAGCCGTTGATCCCGCCGAGGGAGTGGCCCAGGACGACGGTCCGGTCGATGCCGAGGTGGGCGAGGAGGGCGACCAGGTCGGCGAGGTAGCCGGCGCGGGTGTAGTCCCCGGCGCGGTCGGAGTCGCCGTGGCCCCGCTGGTCGGGGGCGATCACTCGCCATTCGGGGCCGAGCTCGGCGGCCAGGGCCGTGAAGGAGGAGCCCTCGGAGAGGTGGCCGTGCAGCGCGAGGAGCGGGCGGCCGGTGCCGCCGAAGTCCAGGTAGGACAGGGCGCGGCCGTCGACGGTCAGGGTGGCGCGGGTGGGCTGGGCTACGGACATCACGGGAGTTCCCCTTTTATCGTTACGAGTTTCACGGGCTTCACGAGCGGTGCGGGCGGTTCGGGTTGTGCGGTTGGTGCGGGCTGCTGAAGCAACCGTACAAGCGTCTATGACACTTGTACAAGACGGTTGTATGAATCGCGTCGGCCACGGCACGGCGATCGCCGCCGAGCGGCACGGCAGCGACGTGAGCCCGGTACTGATCCCCATCGGCGGCACCTTGATGACCCGGGTGCGGCACGCACCGCTCGCCTCCCTGCCGGCGCGCGACTTCAGCGGTCGACCCGCACGTCCTCGCCCCCGTGCTGACCGGGTTCTTCGCCGGCCTGTAGCGGCCGCCGGCCCCGGGGCCTCTCTCGCCGCTCCGGCGTGTTCGGGGAGCCGGTCCACGGCCCGCTTCCCTTACGCTCGGGGCATGGTGCAAAGCCGGGCGGAAGACGTGGACGGCTACCTCGCCGAGGTGCCCGAGGAGCGCAGGGCGGCTCTGACCCGGCTGCGCGAGCTGTGCCGCGCGGAGCTCACGGGGTTCACCGAGGTCATGGCGTACGGGATGCCCGGCTACGAGCGGGACGGCGTCGGGGAGATCGGCTTCGCGAGCCAGAAGCAGTACATCTCCTTCTACCTGATGCGCGGCGACGTCCGCGAGGCCTTCGCGGAGCGGCTGGCGGGCCATGACATGGGCAAGGGGTGCCTGCGCTTCCGCAAGCCGGAGAAGATCGACTTCGTGCTCGTCCGGGATCTGCTGCGCGCCACGGCGGCCGCACCGGGCAAGGTCTGCTGACGGCCGTCCGCGCCGTCTCCGCCGCCGTCTCCGCGCCGCCCCCGGCGGTCCTCACGGCCGGGGCGCACGGCTGTCCCCGGACCACGTGCCGCCGTGACACCCGCGCGGTGTCACATTCGGCGCCGCTGCGCGGTCCTCGCTACGGACAGCGAGAGAAGGGACCGTCAGGATGAAGAGCGTCATCGTGTGCGCCTCCGTGTCGCACGGCAATACGCGTCGTGTCGCCGAGGCCATGGCCAAGGTACTGGGCGCGAAGGTGATCTCCCCCGAAGAGGCCGACCCGGCGGAGCTGGCCGGCGCCGACCTCGTGGGATTCGGCTCGGGCGTCTTCCACAGCAGGCTCCACCGGAGCCTCACGGACTTCGCCGGGGCACTTCCCCGCAGCCGGGGCCGGGCGTTCGTCTTCGCCACGAGCGGGCTCCCCGAGGTGGCGTTCGCGCCCTTCACCCGCCCCCTGGTCCGGATCCTCGAAAGCAAGGGTTTCGAGGTGGACGGGACCTTCTCGTGCCGTGCGTTCGACACCTGGGCGCCCTTCAAGCTCGTCGGCGGCCTCAACAAGCAGCGGCCGCACTCCGGCGACCTGGCCGCCGCGCACGCGTTCGCCGAACGGCTGCGGGACGGGCGGGGCCGGGTGTCCTGAGGCGACGGGCGCTCTGCCCGGACGAGGTCCCGGCAGGGCGGCGGCGGCCGCGGAGCGTCCCCATTCGGCGAGGGCGGCCTCGTTGTCCGCCTGCCACGGCACGTCCGAGGTCCACTGCCCGTTCCACACCTCGACCGCTTCGAAGCCCTGGTAGGAGGACAGGAAGGTGCCCGAGGGGTACGGGCATGCGGGTGGACCGCGACGCAGAGCCCTCCGGCCTCGTGGACGGCGTCCAGGTGCCGGTCGATCGCGCCGTCCCGCACTCTCGGTGACCGCGAGGAAGTCGAGCCCGGCCGGCCACCAGTGGCCGAGGCGACTCCCGCGCCGTCATCCGTTCCCCCCGCCGGATCCCGGCGCGTGCTCCACCGCGAAGGGCTCGAAGGCGATCCGGGTCAGGGATCCGTCGTCCGCCCACCGCACCTCGATCGCGTCGGCGTCCGCCCGCACGACGGCGGCCGCCGTCGCGAGGGGAGCCGGCTCCGCCTCCCCCGTGAGCGTGGCCAAGGCCGCGTGAAGGGACACCTCCGGCGGGGTGGCGCCGACGACCGCCTCGGACACGAGGCGCGGCATGCGCGCCCACGGGGTGAAGGCGGTCCCGGCGGGCGCCCTGACCTCCTCCGCCGCCCCGTCCCAGCCGTGCAGCGGGTGGAGCCCCGAACTCAGCGGCTCCCCCGGGCCCGTGGCCCAGCCGGTCTGTTCCACGCGGGCGCCGTACGGGGCTCCGTGCACCCGGTGCACGCGCAGTTCGAGCCGGCCCCGGACGACGGTGACGCTCTCCACGCGCAGGCCGGGGAGCGCGGGCGCGCCGCGCGGGAAGACCGGCCGGTGCCAGGAGGCGGCCCAGCCCCAGCCCTCCCCCTGGCCGGCCCCCATCGGGTGGATGCGTCGCCGTACGCTGCGGACGCCGCCCGCCGCCACCACGGCGAGGTGGTTGTCGGGGATGTTGCCGCGCGCGGTGGGCCCCGTGCGGGTCGAGTAGGCCTGGCGACCGTAGAGGGGGTCCTCGTCCGCGGCCGCTTCCGGATCGTCCGGCCCGACGTGGTCGCTGCCGTGGTTGTGCAGGCGTACGATCCCGTCGGCGCGGGTGCTCTGCACCAGGAGGCCCGGCGCGGTCAGCGCGAGCGCCCGGTCCGGGCCCTCGCTGGGTGCGGCCCCCTCGGTCGCCGTCCACAGCGGATGCGTCGCCGGCGCCAGCAGACAGACGAACGCCTTGGACGCCCAATAGGGGGACGCGGGGCCGGAGTAGGGCTGCAGAGTGGCTTCGTGCGGGCCGTGCCAGCCGAGGCTCAGCAGGCCGTCGCCGCCGACGGCGCCGCGGTCGAGGAAGTAGCGCAGCGATCCGCTGAGCAGGCGGCGCGAAGTGCCGGGTCCGAGTGGGGTGTTGCCGGTGACCGAGCCGAGTCCGACGGCGGTCGCGGCGGCGAACCGGTAGGTGAGGGAGCGCCCGAAGTGGATCGGCGCCCCGTCCGCACCGAAGAGCAGGGAGAAGCCGTCCAGGTGGGCCCGTAGCCGGTCTCCGTACGGGGCCGCGCGGTGCGCGGGGTCGGCGAGATGGGCGTCGAGCAGCGGATACAGGTGCAGGGCCCAGCCGTTGTAGTGGTCGAAGGACCGGCCGTCGCCGTCGGCGTACCAGCCCTGGCCTTCGTACCAGCCCTCAAGAAGGCGCGAGGCGCGGCGGCGGGCCCGGGCCGTCTCCTCGTCTCCGCGGCCGACGGACTCCAGGAAACCGGCCACGGTGAAGGGGAAGAGGTACCAGTTGTTCGGGGCGGGTACGTGGCGCAGTGCGCCCCGCAGCCACTCCTCGGTCCGGTCCTGCACGGCGCTGTCGAGCCGGTCCCACAACCACGGCCGGGTCAGCCGGAGTCCGAGGGCCACGGAGGCCGACTCGACCATCGGCTGACCCTGGACGTGCACGTCGCGGATGACCGGCCAGGACTCCTCATCGTCACGGCCGGGGGTCCGTGTCCCCGCGGCCAGCCCTGCCGCGTACCGCTCCAGCCAGCCGTTCGGGTCCTCTCCGCCGGCGCCGGCCACCCGGAACGCGGCGGCGAGGAAGGTACGGGCGTACCCCTCGAGCCCGTCCGAACGCACCCCGGAGGCGGAGGCCCGTCCCGGCAGATCGAGCAGGGCCCCGCCCGGCGTGGCCCACCGCCAGGCCGCCCGCAGCAGCCCGTCGGCGACCGCCTCCCAGTGGGCGCGGGTGTAGCCGGTGTACGGGCTCAACTCACGCTCTTCGCAGGGCAGTCCGGGAAGGCTCATGCGGGGATATTGATCGAATGACCGCATCGGGTCAAGCGATCAGATCGAAGCCGCCCGAACCGATCGAACGATCGCTTCCCGCATCCGGATGCCCTGCTCGGCGGAGGCCGCCACACGAGGTGGAGCTGGCCGAGGCGGCGTGCACCGAAGGCTGTTGCGGTGAGATCGTGGCGGGCGACCTGCGCGAATTGGCCGAACCCTGCGGGGGATCAGCGGAGTTCGCCAGGCGACTCGGCTGCTCCTCGCCGCAGCCGCGGCCGTCCTCACGCGATCGGGGGACCGGCCAGTAGGGCGACCCGATCGGCTTCGACATCGAAGCCGAGCACCGGATGGCCGTGACCGCCCTCCGATTCCATCAGGACGGCCTTGCCCAAGTGTCGCCCGATCTCCCCCAGGAAGCCGCAGAACAGATCGAGTCGCTCCTGGCCATGCAACTCCCTCAGGTCGACGTCGAAGTCGATCTCGTCGTCGTCGAGGAACCTGAAGATCGCCAGAGCGTCGGGAGCGAACCAGACCCGCAGTTCGGGGCACTCGGCGTCCGCCGGGCGGGACAGTACGGTCTGCGCACGGGGCAGCGGCAGCACCGTCTCGCCTTCCGAGTACTGGCACCGCCACCCCCTCGCCCCGACGAGATCGAGGACCGCCTGCCAGTCCTCGACCGAGGCGCCGGGGACACTCACGTCCGGCAGCGCCCCCATCAGGTCCGGGTCGAAGAAGCACTTCGCGTCGTCCCACAGCAGATCGCTCACACCCCCATCCTGCCGGGCTCCCCGATGGCCGTGTCGTGGTGGACGGGGTTCAGGGTGGTGAGGTCTTCCTCCGTCAAGTGCAGGGAGCCGGCGGCCATGTTCTGGGCGAGGTGGTCGGGGTCGCCGGTGCCGGGGATGGCCAGGACGTGGGAGCCCTGGTGCAGCGTCCACGCCAGGCGGATCTGGGCCGCGCTCACTCCGTGGGCGCGGGCGATGGTCCGCACCTCCCGGCTGTGGTCGGTGGTCGCGCCGGCGGTGCGCCCCGTGCCGGCGATCGAGTAGAACGGCACGAACGCGACGCCCTGCTCCCCGCAGACGCGCAGGAACTCCTGCTGCTCGGTCGATGCGCCGATGCCGTACATGTTCTGGACGCAGACCACCGGCGCGATGGCCCGGGCCTCGGCGAGGTGGTGGGGGCGGACGTTGGACAGGCCCAGGTGGCGGACGAGTCCCGCCTCGCGCAGTTCGGCGAGTGCGCCGAAGCGTTCGGCGATCGAGTCGGTGCCGACGATGCGCAGGTTCACCACGTCGAGGTGGTCGCGGCCGAGCTGGCGCAGGTTCTCCTCGACCTGGCCGCGCAGCTGACCGGGGTCGGCGCAGCCACTGGCCCGAGGGGTCGCGGCCCGGTCCGACCTTGGTGGTGATGACGAGGTCGTCCGGATAGGGGGCCAGCGCCTGGTTGATCAGCTCGTTGGCCGAGCGCAGTCGTGAGAAGTAGAACGCGGCGGTGTCGATGTGGTTCACGCCGAGCTCGACCGCGCGGCGCAGTACGCCGATCGCCTGGTCGCGGTCGCGCGGTACGGCGTCGGCCGCGAACGCCTCGCCGTGCTGCGGCAGGCGCATCGCGCCGAAGCCGATCCGGTTGACCGTTCGGTCACCGAGTTCCCAAGTGCCCGCTGCCGCTGCGCCGATCGTCTGTGAGGTCATGGCTGGATGATCTCCGCACGCCAGGCTGGGCCGCCATTGATTCACACATGCCCGAATCCATTGAAGAGTGGTCGCTCTGGCAGAGCTGGTGTTCTCGGCGGGCGATCTGGCACGGGTGCGGTTCGCCGTCTCGCCGATGTGGGAGGTCGCGCCCACCTTCCGGCTGCTGGGTTCCGCCGCCGCGCATCCGGTCCACCAGCGCCGGGCCGACCAGGTGAGGCCCCGTATGGTGGCCGCCGGGCTGGACCGGGGCCGGCTCCGCGAGCTCATCCCGCCCACGGGCTACGTGCCCGACTTCCTCAACCCCGCCCCCGCCGGGCCTGCCCCCACTCCGGCGGAGGAGCGGGACGCGATCCTGTCCTCACCCGCCGACCGCGTACGCCAGGACCTGGCATCCGGGCCGTCCTGGACGCGGACGTCCTCTGCCGGGCCCGGCTGGCCGCCGAGCACGGCGCCGGCCATCTCCTCAACACCCTGCACACGTCGCTGAGCTGGGGCGACAACGCGCTGCGGATGTCCGGCCGAAAGCAGCCGCTGACCCGTCCGACGGCGGGCACGGGGCTGCTGCTGATCCCCTCGGCCTTCACCGCACCGGGCTCTCCCCCGCCGGGGTGTCCCAGTACCTCACCGCACTGCGCGGAGCGGGCCCGGTCAGCTCCCACCGGGCCGGCCGTTCCGTCCTCTACGCCCGCACCGCCGCGGCCGAGACCCTCCTCCGAGCCGCTTCCGCCTGACCTCACGTCGGCCCCCGAGCACTCCGGGACCGGCCGACCGCTCGGCGCCGGCTCTACGAGCTCGCGGAGCCCTGAACGGCGCTCTCCTGCACGGCATCCCGGGATTCCGGCTCATCGGCGGGGGCGGGGGCGGCCGCGGCGCGCAGGGCCGCCTCGACCCGGCGGTTGCTGGTCATGGTCGACGTGACCGCGGTCATCGTGAGGAGGAGGCCGGCGGCGGTGTAGAGCGGGGTGCGCACGTCGTACGCCGTGGCGAGCCAGCCGCCGAGGAAGGCGCCGAACGGGGCGGCGCACATGCCGAGCATGCGGGAGGTGGAGGTGACCCGGCCCATCAGGTGGGCGGGGACGACCGTCTGCCGGAGGGAGGGGGCGAGCACCATCGTGGCGCCCACGCCCGCTCCGCAGACGGCGAGGGCGAGGCCTGCGACGTACGGGTTCGGGGCGGCGGCGAGGCCCAGGATGGCGAGTCCCTCGACCGCGGCCGTGCAGGTGAGCGCGGCGCCGGTGCCGAGCCGCCGGCCGAGGAAGGAGGCGATGCCCGCGCCGAGCAGACCGCCGGTGGCCTCCGCCGTGAGGAGCAGGCCGAAGCCGAAGGTGCCGATGCCGAGCCGGTCGTGGGCGAAGAGCGCGAGGACGGTTTCCATGGCGACGAAGGCGATGTTCCCGACCGCCGGACGCAGCGCGAGTCCGAGCAGCAGCCGGTCCCGGAACACGTACGAGGCACCGGCGCGCGCCTGCCGCAGCAGCGACTCACGGGCCTGCGGTACGGGCCGGGGTACGGCGGGCAGCGACCGTACGAGGAACGCCGAGAGCGCGAACGAGACCGCGTTGGCGAGCAGCGGAACCGCCCGGCCGAGCGCGAGCAGGGCACTGCCGGCGGGCGGTCCTACGAAGCCGGAGGCGGCGGTCTGGGTGCCGCGCAGGCGGGAGTTGGCTCGCTCCAGGAGCGCGGGTTCGCGTCCGAGCAGATCCGGCAGATAGGCCGTGGCGGCCGTGTCGAAGAAGAGTCCGCCGAGGCTGAGCAGGAAGGCGACGGCCGCGAGCAGGGGAATGCTGAGCACGTCGAGCGCGGCCGCGGCCGCCGGTACCGCGAGCAGTACCGCGCGTGCCGCGTCCGTGACCCACATCGTGCGCCGGCGGTCCCAGCGGTCCACGAGCGCACCGCCGAGCACTCCGAAGAGCAGCCACGGCAGCGTTCCGGCGGCCGTGACGACGGCGAGCGCCATCGGATCGCGCGTCAGCGTCAGTGCGAGCAGCGGCAGTGCGGCATGCATGACGCCGTCACCGAGCGAGGACACCGTCTGGGCCGTCCACAGCCGTCCGAACCCGGTCGGCAACTTCTTGATGTCTGTGGTCACTTGGCGTTTCCTTCGGTCTGGACGCGGTGCGCCGGGTGGAAGAGCGCGAAGACGAAGGACGTGTCCGGCAGCGACGGGTCGGACAGTTCCCGGTACTCGAGCGCCAGTTCCTGCAGCCGCGCCCCCAGCTCCGCGAACTGCTCCTCGGTGAGCCGCAGATGCATCATCCCCACGTGCCGTTCGCCGTCCTTCGGCGCCGCCTCCAGGTCCGCCACCGCATGCCGCATCAGCACGTCCGGCGCGCCCTCGCCCGGATCCGGCAGCACGATCGCCCGCGCGGCCATCGCGTAGTACCGCTCGGTGACCCCCCGGACCTTGCGCGTCCGTACGACCTTCACCAGGCCGGCCCGCTCCAGGAGCCGTACGTGGTAGCTGGAACTCCCCTTCGCGAGGCCCACGCGTTCGGCGATCTGCGTGATCGTCGCGGGCTCGAAGCGGAGCACGGCCATGATCCGGTGGCGGGTGAGGTTGGAGACGGCGCGCAGTTGCTCGTCGGTGGTGACGTGGAACGTCCCGGGAAGATCGTCGGTAGGCATGAGCCAATGGTCAACACTTCTTGACCATTAGGCAAGAGCTTTTCCCCTCCGGGTTCCGGAATCGGAGAGTCCAACTGTCGTGCGCCGCGCGGCACATCGGCGCGCGTGCGGCCGGACGCGGGCCCCCACCCCCGTGGGGGGCTCCGCTCCAGCTGGTGTCTCCGGGGCCTTCGGCACCACGCGAGAACGATCACCACGGTATGGCCGAGAAGATCACCCGGCCCATGACCGCACACGACAGCAAGGGGACCGAACGCGCCACAGGGGGACCCTCCGCGTCAGGATGGGGGCATCGGGCCCCGAACCCCGTCGATGACCTGGTATTTCACGCTGGTCTATGCTTCGCCCCTGTGGTCTCGCACGCACATCAGGGGACAACTTCCTCCGCCCTCGCCCGCCTCAGCGTCAACGTCGCACGGCTGCTCGGCATACCTCCGCAGGGATACGCGCACTTGCTGGGCATGGCTCCCGAGCACCTCAACGACGACCTGTGCCGGACTCCCACCGCCACGAGCATCCGCATCGCGGAGCTCACGACCGTGCACGCCGACTGGACCGAGATGTCCGTGATGCTGGCTCAGCAGTCGAGCATCGGCACCCTCGGCGTATGGGACTACCTGATCACCTCCGCGCCCACACCGCTCGAGGGGATACGTGACGCCTCGGCCTACTTCGCCGCCGTCGCCGACCCCCGCACGGACAACCTCCGGATCTCGGAGGACGGCGACCGGGTCACCATCAGTCACGTCAACGAGGCCGATGTGGCCTACGAGGCGGCCTGCGGCATACGCGGCTACGCGCTCGGCCTGTACCGGCGGCGGCTCGGCGAAGCCGCGCAACGAAGCCTCGTACCCCTCCACGTCTCCCTGGCCGCGAAGGCACCCCGCCGGCACCGCGCTCTCACCGAGCTCTACGGCACCCGCTCCATCGAGTTCGAAGCCGCGGCCAGCTCGATCACCTTCCGCGCCTGCGACCTGGGCGCCCCGACACCCCACGCCCAGCCCGGCCTGTCGGCCGTGCTGCGAAGACACGCCGAGCAGACCCTCTCCAGCGCGCTACCGCTGCACGACTGGACGGACCTCTTCCGCACCGCCCTGGTCTCCGCCCACGACGAAGGCACTCCCACGCTGGCCGCGGTGGCGCGGCGCATGGCCCTGAGTCCGCGAACCCTCCAGCGCCGCCTCGACGAACACGGCACCACGTGGAGCACCGAGGTCGAGACCGTACGGCGGGACCACATCACGCGGCTGCTCCACGACACCGACCTCAGCGTCGACTCGATCGCCGCGCGCAGCGGTTACGCCGACGCGCGCGCCCTGCGCCGGGCGGTCCACCGCTGGTACGGCACCACGCCCGGCGCCCTGCGCCGGCGGGGCGCGTCGGACCCGCCGCCGGAGACCGCGTAACGGCGGCTACGCCGACCCTCCTACGCGATGCCGCCCGCGGTCCGCGGGCTTCGGGGCGCGCCCCCGACAGCGGCGGGTGACGGGGCGTTCGACGAGGAACCAGCTGGCCGTCGCGAGGACGAGGGTGAGGAAGACCGCCAGGGCCGGTCCGGCGACCGGGTGCCAGGGGCGCAGCCACAGCGTCAGCGGATAGTTCCAGAGGTAGGCGGCGTACGAGATCGTGCCCAGCCGGGCCAGACCGGTCAGGGCCCGTCCCGCGGGTGCCGTGTCCCCCGCCCAGTGGTGGAGCACGACGGCGGTGAGGGCCGCGAACAGCAGCCCCGCCCACGGATAGGTGACCGAGAAGGACCGCCAGGGGACCAGTGACGCCGCGACGAGGAGCACGAACGCGATGGCGGCCGGTGCCGTGCGGACGGAGGGCGGGAGCGTGCCACGCCGCGGCCGGGCGTGTGCGGAGGTCCCCGCCGACGCCCCTCGCCGGTACGCGATCACGTACGCGGCCGCGCCGGTCAGCAGCGCGCCCGCCCAGGAGGTGGGCCAGCGGTAGGCCCGGTCGAAATCGGGGCCGAGGTACAGGGTGATGCCGCTCGCCGCGACGGTGAGCACGGCGAGCGTGCCGAGGACCAGGAAGGTGGTCCTGCGGCGGTACCAGGCCCAGGCCAGCAGGGGCGGCCACAGCAGGTAGAACTGCTGCTCCACGGCCAGGGTCCACAGGTGGAAGATCGATTCGCTGCCGAGGGAGACGGGCAGATCGGCCGTGTAGGTGAGGGCGACGGCCAGGGTCCGGCCGAGCGCTGCGCGGTCGCCCAGGGGGTCGAGGACGAGCGTGACGAGGGCGAGTCCCGCCACGAGTACGACCAGGGCGGGCAGCAGG
This sequence comes from Streptomyces sp. NPDC054956, assembly GCF_053609185.1. Lineage (NCBI taxonomy): Bacteria > Bacillati > Actinomycetota > Actinomycetes > Kitasatosporales > Streptomycetaceae > Streptomyces > Streptomyces sp. NPDC054956. The sequence goes on from NZ_JBSGXB010000052.1 coordinate 15,483, forward strand.
CGAACGGCCCGACGGTAGGAGAAGGCGCGCAGGCGTATCCGCCCGGTGGCGTCCAGTTCCCGCAGCAGCGATCCGGTGATCAGGTGGCCGCTGAGGGTGAAGAACATGACGATCCCGACCACCCCCGCTCCGGGGGCGGCGTCCGGCGCCGCGTGCCGGACGATCACCAGGAGGACGGCCAGCCCGCGCAGCGCGTCCAGCCGGGTGATGCGGCTCATCGGACGGCCAGGAGGGCACCCTCGACGAGTTCGGCCAGCAGCTCGGGGTAGTCCAGACCGGCCGCGGCGAACATCTTCGGGACCTGCGATTCGGCCGTCATCCCCGGCATGGTGTTGACCTCGTTGAGGACGATCCGCGAGCCGTCGAGGAAGAAGTCGAAGCGTGCGGTGCCCTCGCAGCCCACCGTCTCGAAGAGGGTGAGCGCCGCGCGTTCCAGGGCCTCCCGGTCGGCCGGGGCCAGGTCGGCGGGGACCCGGAAGTCGGCGGATCCGTCGTACTTCCCCGTGGTGTCGAAGAGGGCGCCGGGCGGGGTGACGATCTCCAGCGCGGGTCCGGCGAGCAGGGTGCCGTCGGCCCGCCGCAGGACGGCGACGTCCACCTCGCGGCCTTCGACGAACTCCTCGACCAGCACCCGCTGGTCCAGCGCGAGCGCCGCCGCCACGGCGGGCCCGTACTCCCCCGGTGCGTCGACCCGGCTCACGCCGTGGCTGGACCCGGCGGCGACGGGCTTGACCACCACGGGGAGCGGCAGTGGCGCGGCCTCGCCGGGCCGGGTGACGGTGACCGACCGGGCGGTGGCGATCCCCGCCTCCCCGGCCAGCAGCTTGGTGGCCCGCTTGTCCATCGCGAGCGCCCCGGCCCGCACGCCGGAGCCGACGTACGGCAGTCCGGCCAGCTCGCACCACGCGGCGAGCGTGCCGTCCTCGCCGCGCGGGCCGTGCACGGCGGGGAAGACGACCTGGCACGAGGACAGCAGGCGCATCGCACCGGTCGGGCCGTCGGGGAAGGGCCGGCCGTCAGGTCCGTGCCAGGTGCCGTCGGGGCCGATCGTGATCTCCACGGCGGTGTACCGGTCGGCGGGCAGTGCGGAGCGGACGGCCGCGGCCGTGGCCAGTCCCACCTCGTGTTCGCAGTTCTGGCCGCCGCCGACGACGGCGACGCGGAGGGGGAGGTCGGTGGTGGACGGGGCGGGGTTCATGCGCGGGTCTCCTGGACGAGGGGGCGGAGGTCGGTTGCGTGGTGGGTACGGGGGCGGTGGGTTCGGGGAGCGGGAAGCACGCGGCGCACGGTGCGGCTGCCGGCGCCGAGGGTGGCGAGGATCTCGTGCGGGAGGGTGCCGGCCCAGCCCGCCCAGTCGCAGGCTGTCGGCTCGCCGCCCGCGCCGGGCCCCAGCAGGGTGACGACCTCGCCGGACCGCACCGGCTCCTCGCCCACGTCGACGACGATCTGGTCCATGGAGATCCGTCCGACGACCGGCCGGCGCCGTCCGCGTACGAGGACTTCGGCCCGGCCCGAGGTCGTGCGCGGCAGCCCGTCGGCGTACCCGAGGGGGACCTGGGCCAGGCGCGTGGGGCGTTCCGCGGTCCAGGTGTGGCCGTAGCCGACCGGCGTTCCGGCGGGGACGTCGCGGACGGTGAGGACCGGCGCCGTCAGGGTCATGGCCCACCGCAGGCCGGCGGTGCCCGTCGGGTCGATGCCGTACAGCCCGGCGCCGGCCCGGACCAGGTCACCGTGGGTCCGTACGTCGTTGAGCAGCGCGGCGGTGGCGGCCAGGTGCCGGTGGCGGGGCGCCAGCCCGGCCTCCCGGGCGGTGGCCACGGCCGCGGTGAACCGGCGCCGGCCCTCCGCGTTGTGCGGGTCCCCGGGGGTGTCGGCGCAGCCCAGGTGGCCCATGACGCCGACGACGCGGATCCGGCCGGCCCGTTCCAGGGCGGCGGCCCGTGTGCACAGCGGCGCCCAGTCGGCGGGGGCCGCTCCGCCCCGGGCCATTCCGGAGTCGACGTGCAGGTGGATCCGGGCCGGCCGGCCGGAGGCGAGCGCGGCCTCGGCCGCGGCGCGCAGGTGTTCCGGACCGGGCACGGCGAGCTCGATCCCCGCCCGGACCGCCGGGGCCAGGTCGGCGTGCGGGGAGTTCAGCCAGCTCAGCACGGGTGCGGTCAGGCCGGCCCCGCGCAGTACGAGGGCCTCCTCCACGGTGGCCACCCCGAGGGAGGAGGCTCCGTGGGCCAGGGCGGTCCGGGCCACGTCCACGGCCCCGTGCCCGAACCCGTCGGCCTTGACCACGGCCATCAGCTCGGCGCGGGTCCGCTCGCCGAGACGGCGGGTGTTGGCCGCGACGGCCGCCAGGTCGACGGTGAGGACGGGACGGGCGCGTTCTTCGTTCACCGGGCCAGCCTGGGCCGCGCGGGCATCGGCCCGGCCTCCGCCGGGTATCAGCCGCCTCTCCATGGATGACCCATTTGTATCGAACAGGCATCACATCCCTTTGATGGGCATTCGATGCGCGGTCGCCACGTGACCGCTGCACGACCGCAGCAGGCTGGCTCCCACCGCCGCTCCGGACCGGACGCGGCCCGCCCCGAAGGGAGCCGGCATTGACCCCCACCGCACTGACCGGAAACCGGACCATGAACCGGGCCGGAGACCGGGCCGGAGACCGGGCCGGCGACCGGGCCGACCGCGCACGCCCCGGGTTCGTCGCCCTCGCCGACATCGCCCCGGCCGTCCGCCAGGACCTGCGCTACGCCCGCGACCACAATTTCGTCGGCGCTCCCCTGGACGGCTACCAGGAGGCCACCTGCCTCCTGACCGCCCCCGCCGCCCGCGCGCTCCGGCACGCCCAGGACTTGCTGGCCGGCACCGGCCACTCGCTCCTCGTCTTCGACGGCTACCGCCCCCAGCAGGCCGTGGACCACATGCGCCGCTGGGCCCTGGGCCCCGAGGATCCGGCCACGAGGGCCAGGTTCCACCCCCGGGTGCCCAAGTCCCGGCTGTTCGGGCCCGATTACATCCACACCCGGTCCGGCCACAGCCGCGGCAGCACCGTGGACGTCACCCTGGTCGACGGGGACGGCCGGGCACTCGACATGGGCACGCCCTTCGACTTCTTCGATCCGCTCTCGCACACCCTCAGCGCCTCGATCACGCCGGCCGCGCGCGCCCACCGCCGCCGCCTGAACGCGGTCATGGCCGAGGCGGGCTTCCGTAACCTGCCCACCGAGTGGTGGCACTTCACGCTGGTCGACGAGACCTTCCCCGACACGTACTTCCGCTTCCCGAGCACCCGGGCGGCCCTGGAGGACTCGGCGGAGCGGGCGGACTCCGCGGCCGTCGGCCGTCAGCCCATAGCCCCGTACGGCCGGTTCCCGGGCAGCCAGCGCTCGGCGTAGGCGACGGCGTCGGCCAGGTCGAACAGCCGGACGTCGGCCCCGCCCACGGTGCCCCGTACCACCGGGCGCTCCTTCTCGAAGGCCGCGCCCAGCTCGTCGAAGCGCTCCGAGGTGATCCCGGTGTCGCGCACCGTGGTCCAACGGCGGCCGCCCGGTGTCGTGACCGCGAAGGAGTTGTCGGTCAGCGGCATCCCGGGAACCCGGTACTCGGCCAGGTGGAACGCCGTGCAGCGGTCGAAGCCCACGCCCAGGAGGAGGATGCGCGCGCCCGCTTCCTCCAGTCGGGCGAGCGGGCTGCGCTCGCCGAGCCCGCAGTCGGGCGCGTGACCGTCGGTGATCGCGGCGGCGCGCGGGCCGACGGCCGCGAAGGAGGTCTGCGGGTGGCCGCTGCGCACGGCGCCCGGCCAGTTGCGGAGGGTCTCCGGGATGACGCCGACCCCGCGGGTGGGGGTGGTGCGCGCGTCGAAGGGCGGCATCGAGGCGCGGATCGCGGCCCACCACTCCTCGGGCACGGGCGGACAGCTCCAGTGCGCCGGATCGGAGTTGTCGCCGGAGTGCGTCGGCACCACCAGGGTCCCTTCCTCCCCGAGGGCATCGAGCAGCGCGCTCACGACCGTGACGGGGCCGCCGCAGACCCAGCCGAGCGAGCTGAGGGAGGAGTGCACGAGGAGGGTCTCACCGGGGCGCAAGCCCAGTGCGCGGAGTTCGGCGGCGAGCGAATCGCGCGTGCACAGGGGCCCGGGCTGAGGATTCATGGCCATGGCAGCCAGTGTCGGGGGTCCGCGGGCGCCCCCACCACCGAATTGGACCGTCCCGGGCCGCCCGTCGGGCGGTCGTGTCCCAGGGCGTCGAAGATCCGCGCGGACCGCGGGGTCAGGCCCGTCGGCCCGGCGTCCTCGGGGTGTCGCGGCGCAGTCCGGCCACCCGGCGCCGTCCGCCGGGAGCCGGGGCCGGGGCCGGGGCCGGGGCCGCTCACCGTGAATGGCAGAGTGTTGTCGGTTCGTGGGTGGCAGCCGAGGAGATCCGCACGTGAAGATCAGGAAGACCAGGTCGAGCGACAACGAGATGCAGCTCACCTGCGAGCCGTGGCTGCCCGAGTACGGCGAGCGCTTCGCGTCCGGGGAGTGCGACGGGCTGATGATCGGCTGCCACCAGCCGGGCGCCTCGGTGGACATCTCCTTCGCTCCCGCCCTGCCGAACCTGCGCTCCCTGCGCCTGGGGCTCGGCATCCGCGATCCCCGGCCCGCCGGCGCGTGCCGCGACCTCACGCTCCTGAGCGTCACCGGACGGCAGAAGGGGAAGCTCGACCTCTCCGGGCTGCGGTCCCTGCGGGAACTGGACGCTCCCTGGACGTTCGTTTCGAAGGGCGCGGCCGGTCTGCCCGCGCTCGAATCGCTCACCGTCCTCGGCTGGCGGAGCGGTGCGCTGGAGCTGCTCGGCGCGAACCCGCACATGGAATTCCTGCGGATCGAGTGCCTCGCGCGTACCGGCGAGCTCTCCCTGGCGGGCGCGGCCGGTCTGCCCGGGCTGCGGAGGTTGTGGATCTACGACGGCCGGCTGTCCGACACGGCCGAACTGTCCGCCGCGGCGGAACTGGAGGAGCTCCGGCTGATCGGCGCGAAACCCGCGTCCGTGGACTTCGTCGCCCGCCTTCCGCGGCTGAAGTCCCTGGTCCTGGAGAACTGCGGTCCGCTGGACTCCCTGACCCCGCTGGCGGGCCACCCGTCCCTGTCCGAGGTGGCCGTCGTCGGGACCACCGTCATCCAGGACGGCGACCTGCACCCCCTCACCGACAATCCCCGCCTGCTCTCCATCGGAATGGAGCGCGGCGCCCCCCACTACAGCCACACCCCCGCGCAGGTCCGGCGGCAACCGGCCCCGCCCGCCCGGTAGGCGGACCGGCTCTCCGCGTGGCCGCCCGTGGCCCCGGCCGGCCGCCGCCTACGCGGGCGGCGGGAGCAGGGTCACGGCGATGCCCGCGAGTACCGCCGCGAGACCGGCTTCGAAGCCTGCGTCCTGGTCGCGGAACATCTCCGGGCCCGCCTCCGTCGTCAGCGGGTAGTCCGCGAGGCGCTCGGCTCGGGCGGCCAGGTCGTAGCCCTCGCCGCCCGAGCCGGGCAGCGGGCCCATGGACTGCTCCTCGATCACGTACCCGATGGTGTAGCTGTACGCGGTGAACCAGGCGCGGGCGGCCCCGGCGGCCGTGAAGCCCCCCGCGACCAGGGTCCGCAGATGGGCCTCCATGGGCGCGGCGTAGCTCATGTCCGTGAAGTGCGTGCCGCTGTAGACCTTGGCTCCGTCCCGGTAGCGCAGCAGGTGCCCGCGCAACCCGCGCATGGCGGCTTCCAGCGCTTCGCGCCAGTCGCGGGGCGGTCGTAGCGCCGTGTCCAGGTCCGCGGTCATCCGGCGGAACATCTCGGTGGCCATCTCGTCGAGCAGGGCCTGTTTGTCCTTGAAGTGCCAGTACAGGGCGGGCGCCTTGACGTCCAGCTCCTTGGCGATGGCGCGCAGGGTCAGCCCTTCGAGGCCCACCTCGCCGAGCAGCCGCAGGGCGGTGGAGGCCACCTTCGCGCGGTCGAGCCGGGCCCGTTCGGGTTTCGCATCCGCATCTCGTGCATCTCGTTCTGTCGCCACCTTGACAACTTAACAGCGTTAAGTCGATCCTCGTACCCATGACCGCACTTAACAACGTTAAGGAAAACGAAGCCCTCGACGTACTCGTCGTCGGCGCCGGCCCCACCGGACTGGCCCTCGCCCTGGACCTCACGCGCCGCGGCGTCCGCACCCTGGTCGTCGAACGCGCCGGATCCCTCTTCCCCGGCTCACGGGGCAAGGGCCTGCAGCCGCGCACCCTGGAGGTCCTCGACGACCTCGGCGTCGGTGACGCGGTGCAGGCCTCCAGCGCGCCCGCCCCCATCGGGCAGATCTGGCAGGACGGCACCCCCGTGGGCGAGCACAACATGCTCGGCGACAGCGGTGTCGGCGGGCCCACCGACACCGAGCCCCACCCGCGGGCCCGGCTGCTCCCCCAGTGGCGCACCCAGGAGATCCTGTGCGAGCGCCTCACCGGCCTCGGCGGCCGCATCGCCTTCGGTACGGCGCTGAGCGCCCTCGGCCAGGACGCCGACGGGGTCACCGCGCACCTCGCCGACGGCAGCACCCTGCGCGCCGCCTACCTGGTCGCCGCCGACGGCGGCCGGTCCACCGTCCGCAAGGCCCTGGGCATCGGCATGACCGGCGAGACCGTGGACCCCGCCCCGATGGTCGTCGCCGACGTCCGGCTGCGCCCCGGAGCCCTGGACCGGGACCACTGGCACCTCTTCCCCGGCGCGGACGACGGCTTCGCCGCGCTGTGCCCGCTGCCCGGCACCGAGGACTACCAGCTCGTCGCGCGGACCGACGACCTCGACATCCCCGCCGTGGTCGCCGCCCGCACCCACCTGAGCGCCGACGACGTGACCGAGGTGCGCTGGTCCTCCGACTTCAGGCCGCGCGCGGCCATGGCCGACCGGTTCCGCGACGGACGGGTCCTGCTCGCGGGCGACGCCGCGCACGTGCACTCCCCCGCCGGCGGCCAGGGACTCAACACAAGCGTCCAGGACGCCTACAACCTCGGCTGGAAGCTCGGCCAGGTGCTGAGCCACGGCGCCGACCCGGCGCTCCTGGACACCTACGAGCAGGAGCGGCAGCCCGTGGCCGCCCAGGTCCTGGGTCTGTCCACCCGGATCCACCGCGGCCAGGAACAGCGCGGCGAGGCCACCCGCCAACTCGGCCTGGGCTACCGGGGCGGCCCGCTCTCCGAGGGGGCGGCGGGCGCCCTGGAAGCCGGCGACCGCGCCCCGGACGGCCCGCTCCCGAACGGCCGCAGGCTCTTCGACCTGTTCCGGGGCCCCCACTTCACCCTGCTCGCCGTCGGCACGGACGCCGAACTCCCGCCCGTCGATACCGCGTTCACGCAGGTCCACCGGATGAGCGCGTACGAGCCGTACGGCAAGGGGGTCTTCCTGGTCCGGCCCGATGGATACGTGGGCTGGGCGGGCGAGGACGCGACCGGCCTCGCCCGCTACCTGGCCCGCTTCGGCGGATCCCAGGACCCCACGGCGTCCGGCGGTGTCAGCAGGTGATGTTGCCCCTGCGCAGGGCGTGGCCGCCGGTGTCGCTGTCGTCGGACCAGAAGACGGGCTTGGAACCGCCGACGCACTCCGCGGCCCCGGCCACCGAGAAGCCCTCGTTGTTGAGGTCGGACATGCCGCTCGGACGGTTGTGGACCGCGGTGGTCGCGAACACACCGGACGCGTTGACCTGCATGGTCCGGTGCTGACCGGAGCAGGTGTTGTCGCAGACGACCCACAGGCGGGAGGCCTGCGGCTCCCACTGCAGCTCCATGACGCCGGCCATGCCGCTGCTGATGGAGGCCACCCGGGTGAAGGCCCCCGAATCCTGCAGTACGTAGCCGTAGATCATGCCCGTACCTTCCACGCCGACGAAGAACACCCCGCCGGTGTGCGCTCCGTAGCGGCCGGGGTCGTACGCCGAGCCGGTCGAGGCGTCCTTGAACCCGGCCCCCGCCAGGGAGGAGTCGGGCACCCAGGTGACGGCCTCCAGACCGAGGTTGGAGCCCACCGACGGCAGGTCCGCGGTCAGGTTCCACTCCTGGGCGGCGGTCAGCGTGGACGGCGTACCGCTCACGTCGTAGCGCAGGACGGACAGCCGACTGGTGCCCGAGGAACCGCTGTTGCGCTCACTGGCGACGAACACCCCGCCCGCGCTGCCGGCGCCCGTGAGCGTGACGCCCTCGGCGTCGGGACTGCCGGAGCCGCCGCCCGGGAAGCGCAGCGTCTTGCCGGAGGACCACCCGTTGGCGGTGTCGGGGGTCCACCCGCCGGAGCCGTCGGGGAGGAGGCGCCACAGCTTCCCCGAGTTCTGGGCCGCCCACATCACGCCTCCTTCCTGGTAGAGCCCGCTGACGTCCGCGCCGAGGACGTTCGACGCGTCGGCCGTCGTCACCGAGCCGCTGCCCGGCCAGGCAACCGGGGTGGTGCCCCCACCGGTGCCCCCGCAGTCGTTGGGGGCTCCGAGCGTCAGAGCGGCCTCCTTGAACGCGCCGGTGCCGTCGGGACAGCGGGACCAGGACGGGGCCGAGTGCCGGCTCCAGGTGAAGCTGTCGGCCAGGGTGCCGCCGTCCGGCAGGTACAGGCGCGCCTTGTCCGCGGAACCCAGGCCGAAGGAGGCGTGCACGTCGAAGGCACGGAACGCGCCCGGGGCCAGCGTGACGCCCGAGGCGATCTTGTACTTGGAGCTGTTGTTGTCGTCCTTCAGGATCCAGCCGGACAGATCGACGGTCGCGGCGCCCTTGTTGTACAGCTCGATCGAGTCGTCGACGTTCCCGGTGGTCACCACCTCGTTGATGCGGATGTCGTCGGCCGGAGCGGCGTGGGCCGGGGCGGCGGTCAGGGTTCCCGTCATCAGGGCCGGGACGGCGGCGAGTGCGAGTGCGAGGGTGCGGCGGTGGTGCCGGTGGCGGGCGCGCGATGCGGTCACGTTGTCTTCCCGGGGTCGTTGCGGCAGGGCCGCACGAGGTTCTCCGTCCGGGCCGAATGGGGGCCCTCAGGCCGGGAGGTGTCCCGTGAACGATGGCCGAACTGTGCGCGGAGCGTGGAAGCACGCATGCGGCCACAGCGGCCGGGTGTGCGTCAGCGCATCTTGAGCGGGTGTCCGGGGGCGAGGACGGCGGCGATGCGTTCGGCGATGACCTGGGCCGAGTTGCCGGCGGGGCTCTTGGGCCCCTGGGTCACCGAGACCGAGATCGCGAGCTTGTCCGTCGGCAAGTAGGCCTGGATCGCCGCGTATCCGGAGAACGACGGGTTCGTCAGGATCCAGCCGTTGAACACGATCACGCCCAGACCGAAGTGGTGGGCCTCGGTGTTGGTCAGCTGGCAGATGCTGACCGGGCAGGTGGACGTCGCGTGGCCCAGGCCCAGGGTGCCCGGATCGAGCTGGGTCTTGAAGGACTTCGCGGACAGCAGCTCACCGGTCCCGATGGCACGCGCGGACCGGTCCAGATCACAGATGTTCTGCACGAGGACCGCACCGGGAGCCGTGGTCCACGAGGGGTTCCAGAAGGTGGACTCCTCGTACGTTCCGCGCTCCGAAGTGAAGGCGTGCAGGGCGGGTTCGGGAATCTGCGGCGTGTACTGGTTACTGGTCTGGCTCAGCCCGAGCGGCTTGTACACGCGCTCCGTGAGCAGTTGGTCCAGCGGAAGGCCGCTGATCTTCTCCAGTGCGGCGCCGAGGATCGCGAAGTTGGCGTGCGAGTAGCTCCAGTTGGTCCCCGGCTTGTACAGGAGCGGCTTGGCCGTCGCGATTCCGATGACCTCGGCCGGAGTCCACTTGCGGAACGGGGCGGCCTCGAGCTCCGCGAGGAACTTGGGGTCCGTGACGTAGTCGTGCAGGCCCGACGTGGAGTTGCCGAGCATCCGCAGGGTGATCTCCGAACCGTGCGGCACGTCCGGCAGCCAGCGGGAGACCGGATCGTCGAGCGAGGCCTTGCCCTGCTCGACGAGCTGCAGCAGTACGGCGCCCATGTAGACGATGCCCACCGACCCGGTACGGAAGTGCATCGACGGCTCGGCCGGGACGCTCGTCATCGACTCCCCGAGGGCCGTGGTCAGCACTTCCTTGCCGTCGGAGGAAACCTTCAGGATCACAGAGTTCAGGCCGAACTCGCGCTGTGCCTTCTGGGCGATGGTGAGGACCTCGCGGGCGTCGCCCTGGGCGGGTCCCGGAGAGTTCACACAGGCCTCGGCGGCCGCCGCGGCCGAAGCCGGGGCCGCGAGGGCCCCGGCCGGAAGGGCTGCGCCCATCAGGCCGGCGATGCAGAGCAAGACCGTACGAGTACGCCTCACCCCGCCAGTATGAACGCGCCCGGCGCGCGCCGCACGGCAAGGCGCCCGGCGCGGAACGCGATCCGGTCCGCGAGGCCGAGCCCGGTGCCCGGATGCCGAAAAGTGCGCCCAGGACCCTTCCCGCGCCATGTGATGTGTGCCATGTTACATCGCACAGTTCCTTATCGTGTGCACGACAGGAGTTGGATTCCCCGCCAACTCCCTCTGTTCCAGAGCTGTTTACTCCACATCCGCCGTGTTCCCAGCGCGGCGGCAGACCGGCCGGAGGCCAACCCCCCATGCGAAGCTCCCCCACGACGAAGGGCCGTTTCCGGCCCCTCATAGCCGCCTTGGCCTGCTGTCTGGGCCTGACCCTGCTCGCCCCGGCCGGACAGGCCTTCGCGGGCGAGGTCAAACCCTCCCCAGCCGCGGTCCCGGCCCCGGCCCTGACCTCGGACTCAGCCGCCCCGCAGCCCTCCACGGAAGCGGCCGCGGCCGCCGCACTGCGGGCCGAGCACGCCGCCCGGCCGAACGCGGACCTGTCCGGGCGCGCCCCGCTCCGGGCGTCCGCGGACCCGGCGAAGAGCCCGCGGCAGAAGGCCGACGCGCAGCAGGCGCCCGGAGCCCGCGCCCTCGCCGCGGCCTGCAACGTCGCGGACTTCACCTCGAAGACCGGCAGCGCACTGGTCCAGCAGATCAAGGCCTCCGAGACGGCCTGCGTGAACACGCTGTTCCAGCTCAAGGGAACCGACGCGAAGGCCGCCTTCCGCGAGGCACAGATGGTTTCGGTGGCCGACGCACTGCGCTCCGCCACCGCCAACTACCCGGGCGACAACAGCACTTCCACCGGCCAGCTGGTGCTCTACCTGCGCGCCGGCTACTTCGTGCAGTGGTACAACTCCTCCACGGTCGGCGCCTACGGCCCGGCCCTGAAGAGCTCGATCCAGGGCGCCCTGGACGGGTTCTTCGCCGCGCCGCGCTCCAAGGACGTGACCGAGGCCAACGGCCAGACCCTGGCGGAGGCGGTCATCCTGATCGACAGCGCCCAGGAGAACGCGCGCTACCTCGGTGTCGTCAAGCGCCTGCTGACCGGCTACAACTCCTCTTACGACAGCTCCTGGTCGATGGTCGCGGCGGTCAACAACGCTTACACCATCCTGTTCCGCGGTCACCAGACCGCGGAGTTCCTGCCCGCCGTGCAGGCGGACCCGAGCATCCTCACCGTGCTGCGCGACTTCGCCGTCGCCCACGACGACCTGCTGGGCACCGGGAAGGCGTACCTGACCGCCAACGCCGCCCGCGAGCTGGGCCGTTTCCTCCAGCACTCGGCGCTCCAGGCGACCGTACGGCCGCTCGTCAAGCAGCTCCTCGACCGCACGGCCATCACGGGCCGGACCGCTTCGCTCTGGGTCCCGCTGGCCGAGATGACCTCCTCGTACGACGCGTCCAACTGCTCGTACTACGGCACCTGCGACCTGTCGAACCGGGTCCGCGCCGCCGTGCTGACCGTCAATCACACCTGTAGCCCGAGCCTGCGCATCGTCGCGCAGCAGATGACCGCCACCGAGCTGGCCGCCAGCTGCACCAGCCTGGCCAACCAGGACTCCTTCTTCCACAACGTGGTCAAGGACGGCGGCCCGGTCGCCAACGACAACAACACCGGCCTGGAGGTGGTGGCGTTCGACTCCAGCGCCGACTACCAGACCTACGCCGGCGTCATCTTCGGGATCAGCACCGACAACGGCGGCATGTACCTCGAGGGCAACCCGGCCGCCGCCGGGAACCAGCCGCGCTTCATCGCGTACGAGGCCGAGTGGGTGCGGCCGGAGTTCCAGATCTGGAACCTCAACCACGAGTACACGCACTACCTCGACGGCCGCTTCGACATGTACGGCGACTTCGACGCGGGCATGACCACCCCGACCGTGATGTGGGTCGAGGGCTTCGCGGAGTACATCTCGTACTCGTACCGCAACGTCACCTACGACCGGGCCGTCACCGAGGCGGGCAAGAACACGTACAAGCTGAGCACCCTGTTCGACACCACCTACGACAACTCCGACTCCACGCGTGTCTACCAGTGGGGCTACCTCGCGGTCCGCTACCTGCTCCAGTCCCACCCGCAGGACGTGGCCACGCTGCTCGGCCACTACCGCACCGGCAACTGGGCCGCCGCCCGCACCCTGCTCACCTCCACCATCGGCACCCGCTACGACGCGGACTTCGCCGCATGGCTCGCCAGGTGCGCCGTCGGCGACTGCGGCGGCACCACGACCCCGCCGGCCAACCAGGCCCCGGTGGCCGGGTTCACCGCGGCGGTGAACGGTCTGGCCGTCGGCTTCACCGACGCCTCCACCGACGCGGACGGCACGATCGCCTCCCGCACCTGGGAGTTCGGTGACGGCACCGGCTCCACGGCCGCCAACCCGGCCAAGACCTACGCCGCGGCCGGCACGTACACCGTGCGGCTCACCGTGACCGACAACAAGGGCGCCACCGCGGCCACGACCAAGACGGTCACCGTCGGCACCGCCGGTCCCGCCGAGTGCACCAACCCCGACGTCCGGGTGCTGGGCGACAACTGCCGCCGGTCCAACGTCTCCGCCACGGCCGGCAACTACCGGTACTTCTACCTGAACGTCCCCGCCGGCACCGCCTCACTCAAGATCAGCGTCTCGGGCGGCACCGGCAACGCCGACCTCTACTACAGCCCCACCAACTGGGCCACCACCGTCAACAACACCGCCCGCTCGACCCAGAGCGGCAACACCGAAACCCTGACCATCAGCAATCCCCCGGCCGGCTACGTCTACATCAGCCTGTACGCCGCCCAGGACTTCGCCAACGTCACCGTCTCCACCCAGTTCGGGGCGGCCCAGGCGGAGTGCACGGCCACCGACACCCGGGTGCTGGGCGACAACTGCCGCCGGTCCAACGTCTCCGCCACGGCCGGCAACTACCGGTACTTCTACCTGAACGTCCCCGCCGGCACCGCCTCACTCAAGATCAGCGTCTCCGGCGGCACCGGCAACGCCGACCTCTACTACAGCCCCACCAACTGGGCCACCACCGCCAACAACACCGCCCGCTCGACGCAGAGCGGCAACACCGAAACCCTGACCGTGTCCAACCCCCCGGCCGGCTACGTCTACATCAGCCTGTACGCCGCCCAGGACTTCGCCAACGTCACCGTCTCCACCCAGTTCTGAGCCCGGCCCCCGTACGTCGGCCCCCACCCAGCGCTAGGAGGGGTGGGGGCCGACGCCGTCGGCGGCCGGATCACCGGCGATGCGGTAGCCCACCCCGGGGGTCGTGATGATGACCGGCGGACCGCCCAGCTTGCGGCGCAGCCGGCCCACCGTGACGGCCACGGTGTTGGTGAACGGATCGGCGTACTCGTCCCACACCTGCTCGAGCAGCTCCTCGGCGCTCAGGAACGCCGGAAAGGCCCGCAGCAGCGCCTCCAGCACGGCGAACTCCTTGACGGACAGCTCGAGCCGGCTGCCCTCGCGCAGGGCGGTGCGGCGTACGGGGTCCAGTTCGAGGCCGGCCGCACGCAGCGTACGGGCCCGGGCCGCGGGCCTGCGGCGGGCCAGGGAGCGGATGCGCAGGATCAGCTCCGGGAAGTGGAAGGGCTTGGCGAGGTAGTCGTCGGCGCCGAGGGTCAGACCGCTGACGCGGTCGCCGGGCGATCCGGCGGCGGTCAGCATCAGGACCATCGCGCGCTCCTCCCGCTCGGTGATCATCTGACAGAGCGTGTCGCCGTGGATCCCGGGCAGGTCCCGGTCCAGGACCACGACGTCGTAGGCGTTCGCGTCGAGCTTGGCGGCCGCGGCGAGCCCGTCGTGCGCGATGTCGACGGCCATCCCCTGGTCCCGCAGCCCTTCGGCGACGACCTCCGCGAGCGCTCTCGCGTCCTCGACGACCAGGATCCTCACGGTGCCACCCCTGCGTCGCCCTCGGGCCCGGCCGCCGACGGCAAGGCCACCGTCACGCGCAGGCCGCCCTCCGGCCTGACCCGCAGGTCGAGGCCGCCTCCGTGCGCGGCGACGATCGCGGCGACGATCGACAGTCCCAGTCCGGAACGCTCCTCCGAGCCGGTACGGTCGGCGCCGAGCCGCTCGAACGGCTGCGTCAGCCGGTCCACTTCGCGCTGGTCGAGGACGCTGCCGCCGGTCTCGACGACGAGCCGGCACTGGGTCGTGCTCTGCTCGGTGGCCACCCGGATCCAGCCGCCCTCGTGGTTGTGCGTGATCGCGTTGTCGACCAGGTTCTGCACCATCCGGGACAGCAGCGCCGGACTGCCCGGCGTCCACGCGTCCGGCAGGATCCCGTGGTCGACGGTCAGGTTCTTCGCGGCGATGCCGGTGTCCCGGGCGGCCATCGCCTCCCGCGTCAGCTCACCGAGCGAGACGGGAACCCGGTCGGGGAGGACTCCGTGCTGGGCCCGGGCCAGGACGAGGAACCCCTCCAACAACACGTCCACCCGGTCGAGTTCGCTCCGTATCCGGCCGGCGAGTACGACCGTCTGCGCCGCGGGCTCCGGTTTGGCGACGGCCACGTCCAACGAGGCGCGCATCGTCGCGAGCGGCGTCCGCAGTTCGTGCGAGGCGTTGGCGACGAACCGCCGCTGCGCGGCGAACGAGGCCTCCAGCCGCGCCAGGAGTCCGTCGATCGTGTCGGCGAGCTCCTTGACCTCGTCGGCGGGACCGGCCACGCCGAGCCGCTGGTGCAGGTTGTCCGCGGAGATCCGCCGCGTCGCCGCCGTGATCAGCCGCAACGGGCGCAGCACGCGGCCGGCCAGCACCCTGCCGAGCAGGAGCGAGACGACGGCCATCACCGCCATCGCGATCAGCGAGCCGAACAGCAGCTGGCGCGACTGCCGCGCGTGCACGTCCGCGAGCTGCTCCTCCAGATCCCGGATGTGCTGCTCGGCGCCGGAGCCCGGCACCCCGGGCGGGAAGCTTCCGGGCGCGACGCTCGACACGTCGGTGCCGGAGAGCAGGTAGGTCAGGGCGAGCAGCCCGATGCCGGACAGGAGGAAGACGCAGGCGTACAAGAGGGTGAACCGCCGTCCGACGGTCCTGCTCCGCTGCTCGCCCATGTTTCCTCCCCCGGTCCGGTGCACGTTCTGGTCACCTGCCGGGTCCTTCCCCGGGTCCGGCCGGTGGGCCCAGCATGCCCGGCCGGACCTAACAGCGTCATGACAGCAGCGGTTCGGATCTCGTTACCGGCGGCTCCGTAGAACCGGACCATGCAAACAACCAAGGATCTGCTGCGGCACGAATGGATCGCGTTCCGGCGTCCGGGCAGGCTGGTCGCCCTGGCGGCCGCGGCCCTGGTCGTCCTCGCGCTCGGCCTCCTCTACGCGTTCGGCAACCACGCCTCCTGCTCCGGCCCGTGCGCCTCCGATCCCACCGGACCGGACGGCTCGCCCGTCAGCGACCAGTTCTACTTCGCTCACCGCAACCTGCCGGAGAACGGCAGCATCACGGTCCGGATGACGTCCATGACCGGCACCATCACCTACCCGCCGCCCCGCCACGACCAGATCATCCCCGGCCTGGTGCCCTGGGCGAAGGCCGGGATCATCATCAAGGACGGCGTCCGCCCGGGGTCCTCGTACGCGGCCCTGATGCTCACCGGCAGCCACGGGGTGCGGATGCAGTACGACTACGGCCACGACATCGCCGGCAGCACCGGAAGCGGCGGCGGGCTCTCGGAGCAGTCGCCGCGTTGGCTGCGGCTGACGCGGTCGGGCGACACCGTCACGGGCGAGGAGTCCGCCGACGGCGAGCACTGGGCGACGGTCGGCACGGCGAAGGTGCCCGGGCTGTCCGGGACCGCGCAGGTGGGCCTGTTCGCGGCTTCGCCCGGCGATCTGACGCTGCGGCCCGTCGGCCTCGGCGGCGCCACGGAGCAGGTGCGCTTCACACAGGCCGCCGGTTCCTTCGACAACATCACCCTGGAGGGTGCGGCCGCGGCCGGGGGCTGGAAGGGCGAGGCCGTCGGCGAGATGAACCGCTCCGACTGGGAGAAGTACCACCAGCCCTCCGGGGTGGTCGAGGAGGGCGGCAGGATCACCGTCTCCGGCACCGGCGACATCGGGCCCGTGGCGACCTCCGGCGCCCGCCCCGTGGAGCGCTCGCTCTCCGGCCTGAGTCTCGCGCTGCTCGTCGTGATGGCGGTCGCGGTACGGTTCGCCACCCGCGGGCCGCGCCTCGAACCGGCGGGCGGTGCACCGCCCGTACGCCGGATGTTCGCGGTCAGGGCGGCCGTCGTCGGAGCGGCGACGTTCGCGACGGGGCTCCTCGCCGTGGGCATCGTGATCCCGGTGAGCGCGACGGTCCTGAAGGCGAACGGCGTCCAGGTCACCGAGATGTCCGCGCCGACGCTGCTGCGGGTCGTCGTGGGCGTCGCCGCTGCGCTCGCGCTCTCGGCCGTACTCGCCTTCGCGCTCGGCACCGTACTGCGGCGCGGCCGGCTCGCGGTCCTCGTCTGCGTCCCGGCGGTCGTGGTCCCGTACGCCGTGACCGCCTTTCCCCTGCTGCCGGACGGCCTGGCGCAGTGGCTGCTGCGGGTCACCCCGGCCGCCGGGTTCGCCGTACAGCAGACCCTGGTCGAGTATCCGCAGGTCGTCGCCCACTACGTGCCGTCCGCCGGATTCTTCCCGCTTCCGTGGTGGGCCGGGATCGGCGTGCTGTGCGCGTACACGGCCGTCGTGACGGCCCTCGCCCTGAGGCGGCTGCCGCGGGGCGATGACCAGGACGCACACGGCGAGCGGGCCGAACAGCCCGCGGACTGGAGGTGACGCGGGGACGGCGCGGGGAGCCCGGGCCCCCGCGCCGTCTCCGTACGAGGCCCTGCCCGGCCTCCGGCCCCAACCGGGGGGGAACAAGGGCCGCTGCCGCCGGGGCGGCGCCGTCCGCGGACGCGTCCCGCCTAGGTCGTCTCTTTCGGATCT
>NZ_JBSGXB010000053.1:0-31741 GCF_053609185.1 Streptomyces sp. NPDC054956
GGTTTCTGGGGCCCAGGTGGAGCGCCCTGCTGGACGAACGACCTGGGCCCCAGAAGCCTGGTCTGCTATGGCTTGCCTGGGTCGACGGCAGACGGGATGACAGCTCCCCACCCGAACCACGAACCGGCCGGCAGCCGCAAGACGGGACGAACCAGAACGTCGGGGGAGAGCTCTGCCCGAACTGCGATGGGCACGCCTCCGTCGCCGTCACCCTCGGCGGCGGGGACCGCTCCGGCTACCTCCGTACGATCACCGCCCACTGCCCAGCCTGCCACGGCACCGGGACCCGCCGCTCCATCCACCGCCCCCAGCGGACGGTGACCGCGTGACCCACACCGCGACCCTCGCGGGCCTGGACCCGGCCACCCTCGGCGACATGCTGAAGGTGGCCGGGGCCCCCGGTTACGCACGCTGGGAAGACCAGATCCGCCGCACCGGCGGCTGGTCCGACCCGATCCACATCACCGGCTGGACCGTCGCCAAGGACAAGACATCCGGCGAGATCCTGCACCGCTACTCCACCGCGGACGAACCCGGCGCCCGCCTCCGCATCGCCTGCGGCAATCGCCGCGCCTCCCGCTGCCCGGCCTGCGCCTGGACCTACGCCGGAGACACGTACCACCTCATCCGCGCCGGACTGGCAGGCGACGACCGCCGCGACATCCCCGCCACCGTCCGCGAACACCCCCGCGTCTTCGCCACCCTCACCGCCCCGTCCTTCGGCCCGGTCCACAACCGCCCCGCCGGCCGTCCCTGCCGCTGCGGCCAGCACCACCAGGAGGACGCCGCCGAACTCGGTACCCCCCTCGACCGGTACAGCTACGACTACGCCGCCGCCGTCCTCTTCAACAACCACGCCGGACAGCTCTGGCAGCGCTTCACGACCCGCCTGCGCCGCGAGATCGCCGCATCCGCCGGACTGACCCAACGCGAGCTGAAGGAGGAAGCCCGGATCTCCTACGGCAAGGTCGCCGAGTTTCAGAAGCGCGGTGCCATCCACTTCCACGCGGTGATCCGCATCGACGGCCCGGACGGCCCGTCCAGCCCTCCGCCGTACTGGGCCAGCACAGAACTCCTCGACCGCTCGATCCGGGCCGCCGTCGCCCACGCGTACACGACGATCACGGTCCCGCCCAACGAAGAGTGGGGCTTCATCAACGGCTGGAAGCTGCGATGGGGCACCCAGCTCGACATCCGGCCCATCAAGGTCTTCGGGGACGGCTCAGACATCACTGAACAGGCCGTGGCCTCGTACGTCGCCAAGTACGCGACCAAGGCCGCCGAGAACACCGGAACCCTTGACCGCCGCATCGGCAACCAAGAGGCGCTGATCCTCCTCGACGTCCCCGACCACACCGCCCGCCTGATCCGGGCCTGCCTCGACCTCGACCCCGTCTATCCGGAGCGCAAGCTCCTCGCTTGGTCGCACATGCTCGGCTTCCGCGGCCACTTCTCCACCAAGTCCCGCCAGTACTCGACCACCCTCGGCGCCCTCCGCCAGACCCGCGCCGACTACCGCGCCGCCCAAGAACGCGAAGCCCGCGGCCTGGCCGACATCAAGCCGGACACGGTGCTCGTCCTCGCCTCCTGGGAGTACGCCGGCCACGGCCACACCCCGGGGGAGTCGGTCCTCGCCGCCACCATCGCCCGCGGCATCCAACTCAACCGCCAGACCGCCCGCGAAGCCCTGCAAGGAGAGCAGCATGAATGAGCGCTACCTCAGCGTCGTCCAGGTCGCCGAACTGCTCGGCACCACCGTGCGGTTCCCTCGCCGCCTCATCGAGGAGCGTCGGATCACCTACGTGAAGGTCGGGCGGCACGTGCGCATCCCGGCGAGCGCCGTTCAGGAGTACATCGCTGCGCACACCGTTGAGCCGCGTCGCCGCCGTATGGGGGTGGCTGCCTGATGGCCGGAAAGCGTCGACACTTCGGCCGGGTCCGGAAGCTGCCCTCCGGCCGGTATCAGGCCCGGTACCTCGGTCCGGACGGACAGCTCCGCCCTGCCCCGGAGACGTTCCGCACGAAGACGGACGCGGACGACTGGCTCGCCGACAAGCAGACCGAGATGCGTCGCGGCGACTGGCGCGACCCGGACGCCGGGAAGGTCGCCTTCGGTCCGTACGCCGTCGCCTGGATCAAGGAGCGCGAGCTGACCAGCACCACGAGACAGCTCTACTCCTCGCTCCTCAAGCACCACCTGGAGCCGGTTCTCGGCTCCGTCAATCTGGCGGAGATCTCGCCACCCCTCGTACGGCGCTGGCGTGCCGACAAGCTCGCCGCCGGCACCGGGCCCACCACCGTGGCCAAGGCCTACGCGCTGCTCCGCGCCATCCTGGGGACGGCCGTGTCCGACGAGCTGATCCGGCGGAACCCCTGCCAGGTCAAGGGCGCCAGCTCCGTGCACACCCCGGAGCGACCGACCGCCACGGTCAAGGAGGTCTACGCGCTGGCCGAAGCGGTCCAGCCGCGCTATCGAGCCCTCGTGCTGATGGCCGGATTCCTCGGGCTGCGCTGGGGTGAGCTGATCGGACTCCACCGACGGGACGTGGATCTGGAGCACAGGACCGTACGGGTTCGGCGGGCCGTCGCCGAGCTGGGCAACGGGCAGCGGGAGATCAAGGCGCCGAAGAGTGCCGCTGGTAAGAGGACGGTCTCCATCCCCGGGGTGATCCTCCCGGACATCCACGAGCACCTGAAGCGGTACGCCGAGGCAGGCGCCGATGGGCGCGTCTTCGTCGGGGCCAAAGGGGCGACTCCGCGTCGGAATCACTTCAATCGGCTGTGGCACAAGGCGTGTCGGGAAGCCGGGATCAAGGGGCTGCACTTCCATGATCTTCGGCACACGGGCAACACGCTGGCCGCGTCGACGGGTGCCAGCACGCGGGAGTTGATGACGCGCATGGGCCACAGCACCGCCCGCGCCGCGCTGATCTACCAGCACGCCAGCGCCGATCGGGACCGGCTGATCGCCGATGCGCTGAGCGGGCTCGTGAAGAAGGGCCGGAAGGCCGCCAAGGGCACGAAGGAAGATCCACAGCGCAAGGGGCACGCAGGGGGCACGGGGACCTGATCGCAGGCCCCGGGAACGACGAAGGGCCAGGTCGAGGAAACATCCTCTGACCTGGCCCTTCGTGCTTCAGAGCGGGTGACGGGAATCGAACCCGCGTAGCTAGTTTGGAAGACTAGTGCTCTACCATTGAGCTACACCCGCAATACGCGCGCCGCAGGTCCGGGGACCGTGGCACGGACAGCATCCTAGCGGGTCGGGGCGGCGGATCGCACACCGCATTTCGGGCCCGGGTGCGCGCGTGGTGGCTCCTTCGCCGAAACTCCGCGCGGCGGAGGGTCTTCGGGCATGTACCCTACGTGTCGCACCGACGGGGTGTGGCGCAGCTTGGTAGCGCGTCCGCTTTGGGAGCGGAAGGTCGTCGGTTCGAATCCGGCCACCCCGACCAGCAGGAAGCGCTCTGAGGGAGTTCCGTCTCCGCTCGGCGGCTTCAGTCGTGACCGCGCGCCACCGCGCGCGGGCTCCGTTATCCGCGACATCCGCGATCCGTGTCCGTGATCGCCGCGGTTCCGCGCTCCGCGAGGCCCCCCGCAGACCGCGTTGATGATCGCGTTGTGGGCTGATTGCCGCTTGCGGCTACTATGCAAGCTGCGTGCCCGTGTGTCTGATGTACCGGGCCCGATCCGCTGAGAACCGCTGAGTCGCGGCGACAGCAGAGACCCCCAGCAGTCAGCCACAAGGAGACCGAACCGTGAAGAGCGCCGTGGAGACCCTGAACCCGACTCGGGTTCGGCTCACTGTTGAGGTGCCCTTCGAGGAGCTCAAGGACAGCCTCGACGCGGCCTACAAGAAGATCAACCAGCAGGTCACGGTGAAGGGCTTCCGCAAGGGCAAGATCCCGGCCCGCGTCATCGACCAGCGCTTCGGCCGCGGTGCGGTGCTGGAGGAGGCCGTCAACGACGCCCTCCCGAAGTTCTACACCGAGGCGGTCAACGAGGCCGACCTGAACCCGCTGGGCCAGCCCGATGTCGACATCACGGAGCTGAAGGACGGCGAACTGCTGGCCTTCACCGCCGAGGTCGACATCCGTCCCGCGATCGAGATCCCGGACTACTCCGGCATCGAGGTCACCGTGGACGCCATCGAGGTCTCCGACGAGGACGTCGAGAAGTCGGTCGAGCAGCTGCGCGGCCGTTTCGCGTCCACCAAGGACGTCGAGCGCGCCGCCCAGGACGGCGACGTCGTCACGATCGACCTCGAGGCCAAGGTCGACGGGGAGGTGCTGGAGGACGGTGTCGCCCAGGACGTCTCCTACACCATCGGCTCGGGCGAGCTGCTCGAGGGCATCGACGAGGCCGTCAAGGGCCTGGAGGCCGGTGGCGAGGCCACCTTCACCTCCCAGCTGAAGGGCGGCTCCGCCGAGGGCAAGGACGCCGAGGTCACCGTCAAGGTCACCAAGGTCTCCGCCCGTGAGCTGCCGGAGCTGGACGACGAGTTCGCCGGCATGGCGAGCGAGTTCGACACCCTCGACGAGCTGAAGGCCGACAGCCGCAAGCGCCTCGAGAACATGAAGCAGTACGACCAGGCCACGCAGGCCCAGGAGCGCGTGCTGGAGAAGCTGCTCGAGCTCGTCGAGGTCCCGATCCCCGAGAAGCTCCTCGCGGACGAGGTCCAGACCCGCAAGCACAACCTCGAGCACCACCAGCTCGGCCAGATGGGCCTGTCCATCGAGAAGTACCTCGAGATCCAGGGCAAGACGGTCGAGGAGTTCGACGCCGAGACCACCGAGCAGGCGGTCAAGGGCATCAAGACGCAGTTCGTCCTCGACGAGCTCGTCAACAAGGAGAAGCTGAACGTCAACCAGGAGGAGCTCACCGAGCACCTCATGCGGCGCGCTGCCTCCTCCGGCATGTCCCCCGACCAGTTCGCCCAGGCCGTCGTCGAGGGTGGCCAGGTTCCGATGCTCGTCGGCGAGGTCGCCCGCGGCAAGGCCCTCGCGGTCGTCGTCGAGGCCGCCAAGGTCGTCGACACGAAGGGTGAGGTCGTCGACCTCTCCGACGACGAGGACGAGGTGGAGCAGGCCGCCGAGACCGTCGAGAACGTCGTCGAGGCCGACGCCGAGACCGCGGCCGACGAGGCCAAGTAACACCTGGGGTCACCCCCGCCCAGCAGTACCTGAGCATGGTCCGAGGGGCCCGTACGCAGCCGCGTCCGGGCCCTTCGGCGTGCCCGCTCAGGGGCCTTCCGGAGGGGTCCGGGAGCTTGCGCTCCGAGCGAACAGTTCGGGAAGCGGGATGGCGTTGTCCTACCTGCGCGTTAGGGTCCATGAATACGAGGGCACGGGAGTACCCGACGCCGGCGGACATCGTCCGCACCGGCCGGTCCGCGCCCCAGAACGAGACGCTGAGACGGCACATGGCCGTCGGAGACGAGCAGGTGGATACGTGACGAATCTGAAGCCTTACGCCGCGGGTGAGCCGTCCATCGGTGGCGGCCTCGGCGACCATGTCTACAACCGGCTGCTCGGCGAGCGCATCATCTTCCTCGGCCAGCAGGTCGACGACGACATCGCCAACAAGATCACCGCGCAGCTCCTCCTCCTGGCCGCCGAGCCGGAGAAGGACATCTACCTGTACATCAACAGCCCCGGTGGTTCGGTGACGGCGGGCATGGCGGTCTACGACACCATGCAGTACATCCCGAACGACGTGGTCACCATCGGTATGGGCATGGCGGCCTCCATGGGCCAGTTCCTGCTCACCGGCGGCACCGCCGGCAAGCGCTTCGCGCTCCCGAACACCGACATCCTGATGCACCAGGGCTCCGCCGGCATCGGCGGCACCGCCTCGGACATCAAGATCCAGGCCCAGTACCTGCTGCGCACCAAGCAGCGCATGGCTGAGATCACCGCCCACCACTCCGGCCAGACCGTGGAGACGATCATCCGCGACGGCGACCGCGACCGCTGGTACACCGCGGAAGAGGCCAAGGAATACGGCCTCATCGACGAGATCATCTCCGCCGCGTCGCTGGTCCCGGGCGGCGGCGGCACCGGGGCCTGATCCCGGCCCCGGCGCGCGGGATCCCGTACGGGAGCTCGTACGCCAGCCCGCACCAGGCAAGCCTCAGCCCGCAGAACGCCACCAGGATGGTGAACACCCAGATGCACATGAACAACCTTTCTCCCGCGAGCGGCCTCTACACCGGCGCGCCGGTGGACAACCGTTACGTCGTGCCGCGCTTCGTCGAGCGCACCTCGCAGGGCGTGCGCGAGTACGACCCGTACGCGAAGCTCTTCGAGGAGCGCATCATCTTCCTCGGCGTGCAGATCGACGACGCCTCCGCCAACGACGTCATGGCGCAGCTGCTGTGCCTGGAGTCGATGGACCCGGACCGCGACATCTACCTGTACATCAACAGCCCCGGTGGCTCCTTCACCGCGCTGACGGCCATCTACGACACGATGCAGTTCGTGAAGCCGGACATCTCGACGGTCTGCATGGGCCAGGCGGCCTCCGCCGCCGCGGTCCTGCTGGCCGCCGGTGCGCCCGGCAAGCGCATGGCGCTGCCGAACGCCCGCGTGCTGATCCACCAGCCCTCCGGTGGCACCGGCCGCGAGCAGCTCTCCGACCTGGAGATCGCGGCCAACGAGATCCTGCGCATGCGCGACCAGCTCGAGGGCATGCTGGCCAAGCACTCCTCGACGCCGCTCGAGAAGATCCGCGACGACATCGAGCGCGACAAGATCCTCACGGCCCAGGACGCGCTGGCGTACGGCCTGATCGACCAGGTCGTCGCCACCCGCAAGACTTCGAACTGATCCTTGCCGCCAGTTGGCGTGGGCACGTCGTCGGATTGGGCGATGTGAACCACGTCAAGGGGGCCCCGCACGGGGCCCCCGGCAAGGTACCGTCGGATATGAGGCACCAGGAGCGCTGAACCAGGCGTCTCCCAGGCGAAGGGGAAGCACCTCGTGGCACGCATCGGTGACGGCGGCGACCTGCTCAAGTGCTCGTTCTGCGGAAAGAGCCAGAAGCAGGTGAAGAAGCTCATCGCGGGACCCGGTGTGTACATCTGCGACGAGTGCATCGACCTCTGCAACGAGATCATCGAAGAGGAACTCGCGGAGACCTCCGAGGTCAGGTGGGAAGAGCTTCCCAAGCCCCGCGAGATCTACGAGTTCCTGGAGAGCTACGTCGTCGGCCAGGAGCCGGCGAAGAAGGCGCTCTCCGTCGCGGTGTACAACCACTACAAGCGCGTCCAGGCCGGCGAGAACGGCGGCGCGCAGGGCCGGGACGACGCGATCGAGCTCGCGAAGTCCAACATCCTGCTGCTGGGCCCCACGGGCTCGGGCAAGACCCTGCTGGCCCAGACGCTCGCCCGCATGCTCAACGTTCCGTTCGCCATCGCGGACGCGACGGCGCTGACGGAGGCCGGGTACGTCGGCGAGGACGTCGAGAACATCCTGCTCAAGCTGATCCAGGCGGCCGACTACGACGTCAAGAAGGCCGAGACCGGGATCATCTACATCGACGAGATCGACAAGGTCGCCCGCAAGAGCGAGAACCCGTCGATCACGCGCGACGTGAGCGGCGAGGGCGTGCAGCAGGCCCTCCTGAAGATCCTGGAAGGCACGACCGCTTCCGTACCGCCGCAGGGCGGCCGCAAGCACCCGCACCAGGAATTCATCCAGATCGACACGACGAACGTCCTCTTCATCGTGGGCGGCGCCTTCTCCGGCCTGGAGCGCATCATCGAATCGCGCGCCGGCGCCAAGGGCATCGGCTTCGGGGCGACGATCCGCTCGAAGCGCGAGATCGAGGCGAGCAACCAGTTCCAGGAGGTCATGCCGGAGGACCTGGTGAAGTTCGGGATGATCCCCGAGTTCATCGGCCGTCTCCCCGTGATCACCTCCGTGCACAACCTGGACCGCGAGGCCCTGCTCCAGATCCTCATCGAGCCGCGCAACGCCCTGGTGAAGCAGTACCAGCGGCTGTTCGAACTCGACGGTGTCGAGCTGGACTTCGAGCGCGAGGCGCTGGAAGCCATCGCGGACCAGGCGATCCTCCGCCAGACGGGCGCGCGCGGTCTGCGCGCCATCATGGAAGAGGTCCTGATGTCGGTGATGTACGAGGTCCCGTCCCGCAAGGACGTGGCCCGCGTGGTCATCACCGCGGACGTGGTCCGCTCCAACGTCAACCCGACGCTGGTCCCGCGGATCGTCCCGAAGGACCAGGGCCCGCACGAGAAGTCGGCGTAGCGGACGGCAGCGAGCCGGACATGCAGAAGGGGCGCCCCCGGCCGGTGGCGCCCCTTCTGCATGTGCCGCGGGGTCAGCTCTTCGCGCGGCCCGTGGCGTAGAGCTTCGCGTTCAGCTCGGCGGTCTGGGCCAGCGTGAAGCCCTTGCCACCGGTCATCATCTTGGAGATGTCGATGGTCATCGTCATGCCCATGGTGCTGTAGTCGGTCCAGATGCACATCGGCAGCGTGACCTCCTTGGGCTCCAGCGGGTTGGTGGAGGGCTTCTTGGAGACGATCTTCACCTCCTGGCACTTCATCAGCGCACCGCTGAACCCGGCCGGCTTGAAGGTCTCCGGGGAGCCGATGAACTGGATGTCGGCGTCCTTGTCCTTCTCGGACAGGCTGGAGGCCTTCATCAGCTGGAACGAGGCGTCGAGGGTCTTCGCGGGGTCCGCGATCTCACCGTAGAAGCCGGAGAAGCTGAGGGACTTGCCCTCCAGGGGCTTGGCCGGGTTCGTGATCTCGTAACCCTGGCCGACCTTGGTCGGGTTCTTGATCCCGATCGCCTCGGTCTCCTTCTTCTCCTTGTCGTCCATGGTGCTGTCGCCGGGCTTGGCGCTCTTCTTGAAGTCGTTCACCGTCGCCGGCGGGACGATCTTGTAGCCCTTGGTGGAGGCGGAGACGTCGCCGTTGCCGGCGCCGCCCTTGTTCAGGAACCAGTACCCGCCGCCCGCGACCACCGCGACCACCAGGACGACCGCGATGATGACCCCGGCCTTCGACTTCTTCGGCTGCTGCGGGGGCATCCCGCCGCCGTACGGAGCCTGCTGCTGGTAGCCGCCGTACGGGGGCTGCTGCTGCGGGTAGCCCTGCTGCGGCACTCCCGGGGGGGCCTGCTGCGGGTATCCGTAGCCGGGCTGCGCACCGGGCTGCTGCCCGTAGGGCCCGGGCTGCTGCGGCGGCTGTCCGTAGGGCCCCGGCTGCTGCGGCTGCTGCCCGTAAGGCCCGGGCTGCTGCGGCTGCTGGCCCCCGTACGGTCCCGGCTGGTTGTAGCTCATCCCGCGTCCCCCCATGAGGTCGTTTATACGTCCCACACATCCTGGCGGAAGCCGGGCCCGCACAGGGCGCCGGGTCCCGCTAAAGCCGGTTTCATGACCGGACCGTTACGGCCCTAAACTGTGCCCCGTGACCGAGAACACGCAGACACCCAGCAGCCCCGACTCCGAACTGCCGACCGCGTACACGCCGGCCGATGTAGAGGGGAAGCTCTACGAGCGCTGGGTAGAGCGTGGGTACTTCGAGGCGGACGAGAAGAGCGAGAAGCCTCCGTACGCCATCGTCATCCCGCCGCCGAACGTCACCGGAAGCCTCCACCTGGGGCACGCCTTCGAGCACACGCTGATCGACGCCCTCACCCGCCGCAAGCGCATGCAGGGTTACGAGACCCTGTGGCAGCCCGGCATGGACCACGCCGGCATCGCCACCCAGAACGTCGTCGAGCGCGAGCTCGCCAAGGAGGGCAAGTCCCGCCACGACCTGGGCCGTGAGGCGTTCGTCGAGCGCGTCTGGCAGTGGAAGGGCGAGTCCGGCGGCCAGATCTCCGGTCAGATGCGCCGCCTCGGCGACGGCGTCGACTGGGCGCGCGAGCGCTTCACCATGGACGAGGGCCTGTCCGAGGCCGTCCAGACCATCTTCAAGAAGCTCTACGACGACGAGCTGATCTACCGCGCCGAACGCATCATCAACTGGTGCCCGCGCTGCCTCACCGCGATCTCCGACATCGAGGTCGAGTACCAGGACGACGACGGCGAGCTCGTCTCCATCCGGTACGGCGAGGGGGAGAACTCGATCGTCGTCGCGACCACCCGCGCCGAGACGATGCTGGGCGACACCGCCGTGGCCGTCCACCCCGAGGACGAGCGCTACAAGCACATGGTCGGCACCGAGATCGAGCTGCCGCTGACCGGCCGCCGCATCCCGATCGTCGCCGACGAGCACGTCGACCCCGAGTTCGGGACCGGCGCCGTCAAGGTGACCCCGGCGCACGACCCGAACGACTTCGAGATCGGCCAGCGCCACGGCCTGCCGAACCTCGCGGTCATGGACGAGCACGCCATCATCACCACCCACGGCCCCTTCCAGGGCCTGGACCGGCTGGAGGCCCGCTCCGCCATCGTCGCCGCACTGCGCGCCGAGGGCCGGATCGTCGCCGAGAAGCGCCCGTACACCCACTCCGTCGGCCACTGCTCGCGCTGCAAGACCACCATCGAGCCGCGCCTGTCCCTCCAGTGGTGGGTCAAGGTCGGCCCGCTCGCCAAGGCCGCCGGTGACGCGGTCCGCGACGGCAGGGTCAAGATCCACCCGCAGGAGATGGAGAAGCGCTACTTCGACTGGGTCGACAACCTCCACGACTGGTGCATCTCGCGCCAGCTGTGGTGGGGTCACCGCATCCCGGTCTGGTACGGCCCGAACGGCGAGATCGTCTGCGTCGGCCCCGACGAGCAGCCGCCGACCGGCGAGGGCTGGACCCAGGACACGGACGTCCTGGACACCTGGTTCTCCTCCGGCCTGTGGCCGTTCTCCACGCTCGGCTGGCCGCAGCAGACCGACAGCCTGGCGAAGTTCTACCCGAACGCCGTCCTGGTCACCGGCTACGACATCCTCTTCTTCTGGGTCGCCCGGATGATGATGTTCGGCCTGTACGCGATGGACGGCACCCCGCCGTTCGGCACCATCGCCCTGCACGGCATGGTCCGCGACGAGCGCGGCAAGAAGATGTCCAAGTCCTTCGGCAACGCGGTCAACCCGCTGGACTGGATGGACAAGTACGGTTCCGACGCCGTCCGCTTCACCCTGGCCCGCGGCGCCAACCCGGGCGTCGACGTCCCGATCGGCGAGGACTGGGTCCAGGCCTCCAGCAAGTTCGCCAACAAGATCTGGAACGCCACGCGCTTCGCGATGATGAACGGCGCCACGATCGAGGGCGAGCTGCCGGCCGCCGAGGAGATGTCGGCGACCGACCGCTGGATCCTGTCGCGGCTGAACAAGACCGTGGCCGAGGTCGACGCGTTCTACGAGGACTACCAGTTCTCGAAGCTGTCGGACGCCCTCTACCACTTCGCGTGGGACGAGGTCTTCGACTGGTACGTCGAGCTCTCCAAGACGACCTTCTTCGCCGGCGGCGACCAGGCCAAGGTCTCCGCCCGGGTCCTCGGCGAGGTCCTCGACACCACGCTGCGCCTGCTGCACCCGGTGGTCCCCTTCGTCACCGAGACGCTGTGGACCACGCTGACCGGCGGCGAGTCCCTGGTGATCGCCGACTGGCCGAAGGACAGTGGGTTCCGCGACGCGGCCGCCGAGGCCGAGATCGAGGGCATCCAGACGCTGGTCAGGGAGGTCCGCCGGTTCCGCAAGGAGCAGGGCCTCGACGACAAGCAGAAGGTTCCGGCCCGCCTGGACCTGTCGGGTACCTCGCTGGTCTCCCACGAGGCCGCCATCCGCCAGATCCTGCGCCTCCAGCCGGAGGGCGAGGAGTTCCACGCCACCGCGACCCTGCCGGTGGTCGGCGCCACCGTCGCGCTCGACCTGTCGGGCACCATCGACATCCCGGCGGAGCGCAAGCGGCTGAGCAAGGACCTGGCCGCCGCCGAGAAGGAGAAGCAGCAGGCCGAGGCGAAGCTCGGGAACGAGGCGTTCATCGCCAAGGCCCCCGACAACGTCGTGGACAAGATCAAGGGCCGTCTCTCCAAGGCCGACGCGGACATCGCGCGGCTCCAGGCCCAGCTGGCCGCGCTGCCCGCCGAGTAGCAGCTGGTCGGTGGCTCTCCGAGCACAGGTGAAGGCCCCCACGCCGTCGGTCGACGTGGGGGCCTTCGCGTTATCCGTTCCCCGCGAGGGGCCCGGCGTCACAGCAGCCGGCCGCCGAATTCGGTCAGGATCAGGGCCGCGACCACCCCGTACGCGGTCAGCGGGACCAGCCAGTGGGGGAGCGCCCGCAGCGGGGAGCCGGCCGGGGCCAGGTGGCGGGTGACGTACCAGAACAGCGGGATCATCACCGCCCAGACGACCATGCACCAGGGGCACAGCGCCCCGATCACGTACAGGCACTGGCTGATCAGCCACAGCGTGAAGGCGAACCCGGCCGCGGTCCCGGCCCAGATCCCGCGCCACAGCCAGCGGGGGAGCACCGCGCCGGCGACCAGGGCCGTACCGAGCCCGGCGAGTGCGGCGAAGCCGGCGATGCCGAGGAGCATGTTGGGGAAGCCGAGCAGGTTGCCCTGCCAGGTGGTCATCACGTCGCCGCAGCTCAGGACCGCGTTGACGTTGCAGCCCGGGGTGAAGTGCGGGTCCTCCAGGGTGCGGATGCGGTCGTACGTGAGGATGCCGGAGGCCAGCGCGCCGATCAGGCCGCTGATGAGCAGGAGCAGCGGGACGCCCCGGGAGGGGCGGTCGGAGCGGTGTTCCCCGGCGGTCGTTCGCAGGCTCGTCCGGGAGGTCGTTCGGTAGCTCATTCCTTCGACGCTACGAAACCGGGTGCGCGGGCGGCAGGGCCATCCGGCCATGTCCTGACACATCCGAAGTGCCGTATATCACTCGCCCCGGGGCGGCGGCGGATCGGATCCCGGGCGGCGAGCACGGATGATGGGGGGCATGCACGTCAAGCCCGTCGCCTCGGCGCTCCACTGGGCCGCGGCCACCGGTCGCCGGTTCACCGCGAGCTGGGCCGGGTCACCGCGGGCGATGGACATGCTCACGGCAATCAGCTGCTTCGCCCTGATGGCGCTCGACCTGCCGGGCCTGGCCGCCGCCGACAACTCCCTCAACGGGCCGGCCGCCGCCGTCGTGCTCGCGGTGGGCTGCCTCAGCCTGCTGGTGCGGCGCCGCGTGCCCTGGATCGCGTACCTGACGTCGCTGCTCTTCATCGGCTGGCTGCACGAGCTCACCCTGATCCAGTTCGCCCTGTACTCCGTCGGCCGCTACCGGGGGCGCCGCGCCGGTGTCCTCGCCACGGTCGGGTACGTGGCCTTCGCGCTGGTGGTGTTCGCCGTGCCGGGCTGGCCCGAGCCGCGGATCGAGACCCTCAGCTCCTTCCTCAGCCTCGTCGTGCCCATCGGCGTCCTCGCCTCGGCGGTCGGCATCGCCGCGTACCGTCACGACCTCGTGCGCGAGCTCGACACGCGGCGCGCCGAGGCCGCCGTACTGCAGGCAGTCCAGCAGGAGCGGACCTCCGTCGCCCGCGACGTCCACGACTTCGTCGGGCGCGAGCTGACCCTGCTCACGGTCCGCTCCGAGGTGCTCTCGATGCGGGCGCGCGAGACGGCGTACGCGAAGGACTTCGAGGAGCTCGCCGACACCGCGCGCCGGGCCCACCTGGTGCTCAACGAGATCATCGTGCAGCGCGGCGAGCGGGCCGCGACCCCGGGCGTGGACGGGCTGGAGGCCCTCGCGGAGGAGAGCGGCCGCGCGGGTTCGCCCGTACGGCTCGCCCTGGATCCGGACGTGCACGGGCTGTCGCCGCTGCGGCAGGCGGCGGTCTACCGGGTGGTGCAGGAGTGCCTGACCAACGCGGCCAAGCACGCGCGCGGCGAGACCATCGAGGTGTCCATCGCGGCGGACGGGCCGCAGCTGCGGATCGCCGTCAGCAACGGGCTGCCGGCGCGCAATCCCACCCGGGCCCCGGTTTCGGCCGGCTCGGGCACCGCCAGCATGTCCGAGCGCGTGCGCAGTCTGGGCGGAACCCTGACGGCGACGCGCACGGAGGACTCGTACGAGGTCGTGGCGACCCTCCCCAAGGGCTGACCCTTGCGGCCGGTCAAGCCCTCGCCGGTGCCAGCAAGCTGCTGAGCGCGTCCATGTCCTCCACGCAGCGGCCCGAGCCGAGGGCCACGCAGTCCAGCGGGTCGTCCGCGACGAAGACCGGGATGCCGGTCGAGGAGGCCATCCGCAGGTCCAGGCCGGGCAGCAGCGCGCCGCCGCCCGTCAGGACGATGCCGTGCTCCATGACGTCGCCGGACAGCTCGGGCGGGCACTCCTCCAGGGTGGTGCGCACCGCGGCGATGATCGCCTCGACGGGCTCGTCGAGGGCGGCCCGCACGTCGGCGGCGCCCAGCTGGAGGGTCTGCGGCATGCCCCCGACCTTCTCGCGGCCCCGCACGGTGAAGGTGCGGGTCTCCAGCTCCGGCTGGTCGGGCACCGGCCAGGCCGAGCCGATGGCGATCTTGATGTCCTCGGCGGTGCGCTCGCCGATGAGCAGGGCGTGCTCCTTGCGGACGTAGTCCATGATCGCGGCGTCCAGCCGGTCCCCGCCGACCCGCAGCGACTGGGAGGTGACGATGCCGCCCAGCGAGATGACGGCGACCTCCGAGGTGCCGCCGCCGATGTCGACGACCATCGAGCCGCGCGGTTCGGAGACCGGCAGCCCGGCTCCGATCGCCGCGGCCATCGGTTCCTCGATGAGGTGCACGGTCCTGGCGCCGGCCCGGGTGGAGGCGTGGATGATGGCCCGCCGCTCGACCGGGGTGACCCCGGAGGGCACGCAGATCACCATGCGGGTGCGCACCCGGCGGCCGGGGACGGCCTTGCGGACGAAGTGCCGGATCATCTCCTCGGCGGCCTCGTAGTCGCAGATCACGCCGTCCTTGAGCGGGCGGATCGCGGTGATGGAGCCGGGGGTGCGGCCGATGGTCTCCTTGGCCTCGGTACCGACGGCGAGGGCCGTGGTCGTGCCCGCCTTGACCGCCACCACGGACGGCTCATTGAGGACGATGCCGTGCCCGCGTGCGTAGACGAGGGTGTTGGCGGTTCCCAGGTCTATCCCTATGTCGCGGCTGGAAGCTGTCTTGTTCGTGCTGGCCTGCGGCATTTATTCCCCTATCTCCTGCCCGCAAGGCTTGCATAACGATCCGGTCGCCCTCGTCGCCGAAGGTCCTGAAGCAACCAGGTCGAAAGTCCCGGGGGTCCTCGTCCGTAGACTGGGTCCCGTGAGTGAGCAGCAGCCCGAGAGCCACGATGACAGCTTCGACGAGTTCGACCAGATCGTGGCGGAAGAGTCCGACCGCGACCCCGACCTGGCGGTGATCGCTGCGGGCAGCCGCACCCTGCGCGCGCAGGCCGGTCCACCTCAGGGCGAGCCGGTACCCGAAGAGCCCACCGACCCCGAGGTGGCCCAGGCGCTGCGGGAGGTGGAGCAGGAGCTGGCCGGCCGCTGGGGCGAGACCAAGCTGGAGCCGTCGGTCACGCGGATCGCCGCGCTGATGGACGTGCTGGGCGAGCCGCAGCGCGCGTACCCCTCCATCCACGTCACCGGCACCAACGGCAAGACGAGCACCGCCCGCATGATCGAGGCGCTGCTGAACGCCTTCGAGCTGCGCACCGGGCGCTACACCAGCCCGCACGTGCAGTCGGTCACCGAGCGGATCAGCCTGGACGGTGCGCCGATCACCGCCGAGCGGTTCGTCGAGACGTACCACGACATCAAGCCGTACGTGGAGATGGTGGACGCGGCCGAGGAGTTCCGGCTGTCGTTCTTCGAGGTCCTCACCGGCATGGCCTACGCGGCGTTCGCGGACGCTCCGGTCGACGCGGCCGTGGTCGAGGTCGGCATGGGCGGCACGTGGGACGCGACCAACGTGATCGACGGCGCGGTCGCGGTGGTCACCCCGATCAGCCTGGACCACACGGACCGGCTCGGCTCCACGCCCGGTGAGATCGCCCAGGAGAAGGGCGGGGTCATCAAGCAGGGCGCCACCGTGATCCTGGCGCAGCAGCCCGTGGACGCGGCGCAGGTGCTGCTGAAGAAGGCCGTCGAGGTCGACGCGACGGTGGCCCGCGAGGGCATGGAGTTCGGCGTCGTCACCCGCGAGGTCGCGGTGGGCGGGCAGCAGCTGACGCTGCGCGGTCTGGGCGGCGAGTACGACGGGATCTTCCTGCCGCTGTACGGCGCCCACATGGCGCACAACGCGGCGGTGGCGCTGGCGGCGGTCGAGGCCTTTTTCGGGATCGGCGCGGACCACGCGCGGGCGCTGGACGCGGACACGGTCCGCAAGGCGTTCGCCTCGGTGACCTCGCCCGGCCGCATGGAGGTCGTGCGGCGCAGCCCGACGGTGGTCCTGGACGCGGCGCACAACCCGGCCGGGGCGCTGGTCACGGCGGAGGCGGTGACCGAGGCCTTCGGCTTCAGCCGGCTGATCGGTGTCGTGGGCGCGAGCGAGGGCAAGGACGCGCGGGGGCTGTTCGAGGCCTTCGAGCCGATCTTCGCCGAGGTCGTGATCACGGAGAACACCAGCCACCGGGCGATGTCCGCCGACGATCTGGCGGCCGTCGCGGTCGAGGTCTTCGGGCCGGACCGGGTGCAGGTGGAACCGCGGCTGGACGACGCCCTGGAGGCGGCGATCACGCTGGCGGAGGAAGAGGCCGAGTACGGAGGGGCCGGGGTCCTGGTGACCGGGTCCGTGATCACGGTGGGCGAAGCGCGCCTGCTGCTCAAGAGGGGCTGAGGCAATGCGCACGCTGTGTGCTTCGACGCTGATCGGCGAGTTCTTCGTGGTGGGGTTCGCGGGCCTGGTGGCCATGAAGAACCCGGACCTGACCCAGGCCGCGGTCTGGTCGGTGTGCGGGGCCGTGATGCTGCTGTCGGTCCTGCTGTGCGGGATGCTGACGCGGCCGGGCGCCGTGCAGATCGGCTGGGCCCTGCAGATCGGCCTGATCCTGAGCGGCTTCGTGGTGCCGGCGATGTTCTTCCTGGGCGTCGCGTTCGCGGCCCTGTGGTGGTGCTCGGTGCACTACGGACGCAGGATCGACGCGATCAAGGCCGCCTGGGCGGCCCAGGCGGCCGAGCCCGAGGCGCAGGCGGGGGCGTAGGCGGGCGCGCAGGAGAGCCCGCCGCCCGGTAAGGCCCCGTACGGCGGGGTCCCGGGCCCCTGTAGCCTCGTTGGACCGCACCCGTATGCCGCAAGGAGTTACCCACATGACCCAGCGCACGCTCGTCCTCCTCAAGCCCGACGCCGTCCGTCGCGGCCTGATCGGCGAGATCGTCGGCCGCATCGAGCGGAAGGCCGGCTGGACCATTCCCGCGCTGGAGCTGCGCACGCTGGACCAGGAGACCCTGGAGGCGCACTACGGCGAGCACAAGGGCAAGGTGTTCTACGAGCCCCTCATGGGCTTCATGGCGAGCGGTCCCGTCGTCGCCCTGGTCGTCGAAGGGGAACGCGTGATCGAGGGTGTCCGCCAGCTGGCCGGACCCACCGACCCGATCGCCGCGGCGCCCGGCTCCATCCGGGGCGATTTCGGCACCGTCACCCGCGAGAACCTGATCCACGCCTCGGATTCCGAGGAGTCCGCCGAGCGCGAGCTGAAGCTGTTCTTCCCGGCGCTCTGATCACTCCTCGCTGACGCAACATCAGCCAAATAGCGCTCATGACCTGGGGCGACCGAAGTAATTTCGGTCGCCCTTTGGTATTACCGGACACTTCCGGGAACGCATCGACAGGACACGACGTCACCACTATGGGGGCGGGTATCCATTCCGGCGGGATTGCCGGAGTCCCGTCGCGCGATGTCCGTACCTGCGGCACTACGATGGGGCCTCCACCCACACACCCACCTCGCCGACCTGACAGCAGCCGCTATCAACTGGAAGGCCAGACGCTCCTCATGGGGAACAAGGGGAACAACATGTCGTTCATCGGCCGTGACATGGCGATCGACCTCGGGACCGCCAACACGCTGGTGTACGTGAGGGGCCGGGGAATCGTTCTGAACGAGCCGTCCGTGGTCGCCATCAACACGAACACCGGCGGCATCCTGGCGGTCGGCTCGGAGGCGAAGAAGATGATCGGGCGCACGCCCGGAAACATCGTCGCCGTTCGGCCCCTCAAGGACGGCGTGATCGCCGACTTCGAGATCACCGAGCGAATGCTCCGGTACTTCATCCTCAAGATCCACAAGCGCCGTTATCTGGCCCGTCCGCGCGTGGTGGTCTGCGTGCCCTCCGGCATCACGGGAGTGGAGCGCCGCGCCGTCATCGAGGCGTCCACGCAGGCCGGTGCCCGCCAGGTGCACATCATCGAGGAGCCCATGGCGGCGGCCATCGGAGCGGGCCTGCCCGTCCACGAGGCCACCGGCAACATGGTCGTGGACATCGGCGGCGGCACCACCGAGGTGGCCGTCATCTCCCTCGGCGGAATCGTCACGGCGCAGTCCATCCGGGTGGCCGGCGACGAGCTGGACAACGCGATCATCCAGCACATCAAGAAGGAGTACTCGCTCCTCCTCGGTGAGCGCACCGCCGAGCAGATCAAGATCACCATCGGCTCGGCGTACGACCTCGACAAGGACGAGCACACCGAGATCCGCGGCCGCGACCTGGTCTCCGGCCTGCCCAAGACCGTCGTGATCTCGGCCGCCGAGGTCCGCAAGGCGATCGAGGAGCCCGTCAACGCCATCGTCGACGCGGTCAAGACCACCCTCGACAAGTGCCCGCCGGAGCTCTCCGGCGACATCATGGACCGCGGCATCGTCCTCACCGGTGGCGGCGCCCTGCTGCGCGGCCTCGACGAGCGGCTGCGCCGCGAGACGGGCATGCCCATCCACATCGCCGAGGACCCGCTCGACTCCGTGGCCCTCGGTTCCGGCAAGTGCGTCGAGGAGTTCGAGGCGCTCCAGCAGGTCCTGGACGCCCAGCCCCGCCGCTGAGACGGCCCGCCGCCGGACGGTGGAACACAAATGATCCGCCGTACGGGTGCTACCGGGCCCGTACGGCGGATCGTTGATATACAGGCAAGGTCCGGTGCGAGCCCCGGCTCCACCGGAGCGGCTTCGCCGCACGGCCCGGTGCAAGCCCCGGCTCCACCGGAGCGGCTCCGCCGCACAGGTATCTATGAGGAAGGCACGGCCGCCGCACGTGAGGGACACACGAGAAAGCCGGCTGCTCCTGGTGCTTCTGATCGCCATCGCGTTCGCATTGATCACGGTGGACATCAGGACGGGCGAGGAGTCGCCGGTCGACGGTGCCCGACAGGCCGCCGCAGCGGTCTTCGGACCGGTCGAGAAGGGCGTGGCGAAAGGGGTCGACCCGGTC
Source organism: Streptomyces sp. NPDC054956 (assembly GCF_053609185.1). Taxonomy (NCBI): domain Bacteria; kingdom Bacillati; phylum Actinomycetota; class Actinomycetes; order Kitasatosporales; family Streptomycetaceae; genus Streptomyces; species Streptomyces sp. NPDC054956. The sequence goes on from NZ_JBSGXB010000053.1 coordinate 19,326, forward strand.
GCCAACGCCATAGGGGCGGTACGGGACTCCGGCGAGCGGCACAACCGCATCGCCACGCTGGAGCGCGAGAACGCGGCACTGAAGGCCAAGCTGGGCAGCGACGAGCAGACCCGCAGCCGCATCCGCGAGCTCGACGAGATGCTCAAGCGGGCGGGCGCGGGCCAGTACGGGATCAAGGGCGCCGAGGTCATCGCCATAGGAGCGGCCCAGGGCTTCTCCTGGACCGTGACCATCGACGCCGGCAGCAAGGACGGCATCGAGCGCGACATGACCGTCCTGAACGGGGACGGACTCGTCGGCCGGGTCGCCACCGTCGGCCCCGACACCGCCACCGTGGTCCTCGCCAACGACCCCGACTTCACCGTCGGCACCCGGTTGGAGAAGACCGGCGAACTCGGCTTCGCCACCGGCCAGGGCGACCGCTCCCTCTCCGTGCAGCTGCTCAACGGCAAGGCCAAGATCAGCGAAGGCGACCGCCTCGTCACCTTCGGCTCGCGGGGCAACAAGCCCTTCGTCCCCGGCGTCCCGATCGGCGAGGTGGTCAAGGTGGACCCCTCGCGCGGAGACCTGACCCGTACGGTCTGGGTCCGACCCTTCGTCGGCTTCTCGCGCCTGGACATCGTCGGCGTCGTCGTGATGCCCCCGCGCGAGGACCCGCGCGACGCCGTACTGCCGCCCAAGCCCGAGGCGCCCAAGCCCACCCCGACGGTCACCGTCACGGTCACGCCGTCGCCCAGCGCGTCCGGCAAGCCGGCCGACGAGTAGGAGCCGACCCTCATGCGCTTCAACCGGATGCTGCTCTCGGGCACGCTCGTCGTGGTCGCCCTCGTCGTCCAGGTCTCCGTCCTGGGCCGGCTCCAACTCCCCGGAGCCGTCCCCGACCTGGTCCTCCTCACCGTCGTCGCCCTCGCACTCGTGTACGGGTGCGTCGGCGGCGCCCTCATCGGCTTCGCCGCGGGCCTCCTCGCCGACCTGGCGCCGCCCGCCGACCACGCCGCCGGACGCTACGCGCTCGTGCTGTGCGTCATCGGCTACGTCGCCGGCCTGGTCCGCCCCGACACCGGGCGGTTCCGCTCCGCCTGGGGCCCCATGCTCACCGTCGTCGGTGCCGCCTTCGCCTCCACCCTGCTCTACGCGGGCGTCGGCGCCCTGGTCGGCGACACCGCCGCCCGCCACGTGGGCCTGACCGGACTGCTCTTCACGGCGGTCCTCTACGACCTGCTGCTCGCGCCCTTCACGGTGCCGTTCATCATGGCCCTGGCCCGCCGCGCGGAGAACGACCCGATGGCCGTCGAGGCCAACGGCGGCCCGCCGTCCGGCAAGGACATCGCCTCCGGCTGGCTGGCCGGCGGCACCGGACTGAGGATCGGCAGCCAGCGCGGCGGCCTGCGCATGAAGACCGCCCGCAGCCGCGCCAACCGGGCCGGCCGGATAAAGGGCGTCAAGGGAATCAAGGGTGTGAAGAGCGTCAAGAAGCTGTGAGGGAGGAGCAGGCGTGACCAACGTTCCGGAGACCGGCCGCACCTCCCGGGTGCAGATCAGGCTCGTCATCATCCAGGTGCTCGTCTTCTCGATGCTCCTCACCCTCGGCGGGCGGCTCTGGTACCTGCAGATCCGCAACGGCGACGAGTACTACCACGAGGCGAAGAGCAACCACGTCCAGCGGGTCGTCCAGCCCGCCGTGCGCGGCGCGGTCCTCGACGCCCGCGGGGTCCCGCTCGCCGACAACGAGACCCGCCTGGTCGTCTCGGCCAGCCGCACGGCGCTGATGAAGATGAAGGACCGGGGCAAGGCGGTCATGACCCGCCTCGCCGACGTCCTCGACATGACCCCCAAGGAGGTCATGGAGAAGGTCCGCCTCTGCGACTCCGAGACCCCCGCGCCTTGCTGGAACGGCTCCCCGTACCAGCCGATTCCGATCACCCTCGAAGCCACCACGCAGCAGGCCCTGCAACTGCGCGAACGCCCCGAGGAGTTCCCCGGCGTCACCGCGGAGCCCACCGCCGTCCGCCGCTACCCGGCACCCGGCGGGGCCCGCACCGCGCAGGTCCTCGGCTACCTCTCGCCGGTCACCGACGAGGAGATCCAGAAGGCCAAGCACAGCGACTCGCCGCACCTGCGCTCCGACCAGGTCGGCCGCTCCGGGATCGAGCGCACGTACGACAAGCAGCTGCGGGGCAAGGCGCACGTCACCTCGTACGAGGTCGACAACCTCGGCCGGGTCATGCACCAGACCCAGTCCGACCCCGGCATCCCCGGATCCACCCTCGTCACCAGCATCGACGCCCGGGTCCAGGCCGTCGCCGAGTTCGAGCTCCAAGCGGCGATGAAGACCGTCCGCCAGGAGACCGACAACATCACCGGGCGCAAGTACGAGGCCGACTCGGGCGCCGTCGTCGTCATGGAGACCAAGACCGGCCGCGTCGTCGCGATGGCCTCCCAGCCCGACTACGACCCCAACGCCTGGGTCGGCGGGATCTCCGCCAAGGACTACGCGAGCCTCACCAGCAAGAACTCCAACTACCCGCTGCTCAACCGGGCCATCCAGGGCCAGGCCCCCGCGGGCTCCATCTTCAAGGTGGTCTCCGCGAGCGCCGCCGTACGGGCCGGCTACGCCTTCGACGACAAGTACAACTGCAGCGCCTCCTACAGCATGGGCAACCGGAGCTTCGCGAACTTCGAGTCCAAGGGGCACGGTCCGATCACCCTCGCCGAGGCCCTCAAGTTCTCCTGCAACACCGTCTTCTACGCCCTCGGCCACAAGGAATGGCAGCGCGACGGCGGCCTCAAGCCCAAGAAGGACGCCCACGACTGGTTCTACCGCACCGCCCGCGAATTCGGCCTCGGCTCCGAGACCGGGATCGACCTCCCGAACGAGGTCAGCGGCCGCATCCCCGACCGCCGGTGGAAGAAGAGCTTCTGGGCGGCCAACAAGGACTCCTGGTGCAAGCAGGGCAAGAAGGGCGGCACCTACGTCGAGCAGATCGCGTACGAGAGCTGCCTCGAGGGCAACCAGCTGAAGGCGTTCGACAGCATCAACTTCGCCATCGGGCAGGGCGACGTCCTCGTCACGCCCATCCAGATGGCCACCGCGTACTCCGCCATCAGCAACGGCGGCACCCTCTTCGACCCCACGGTCGGAAAGGCCGTGATCAGCCCCGACGGCAAGCACGTCGAGATGATCAAGCCCAGGCCCCACGGCAGGCTGCCGATCGACGCCAAGACCATCAGCGACCTCGACAGGGGCCTGCGCATGGTCGTCGAACCCGGCGGCACCGCCGCCTGGCGGTTCGGCGGCTGGCCGCTGGACAGGATCCCGATGAGGGCCAAGACCGGTACCGCGCAGGTCTACGGCAAGCAGACCACCTCGTGGCTGGCGACCTACACCGACGACTTCACCATCGTCATGACGATCTCCCAGGGCGGCACCGGCTCCGGGGCCTCCGGCCCCGCGGTCCGCAACATCTACAACGCCATCTACGGCCTCGACATGGCCGGCAAGCAGGACGTGAAGAAGGCCCTGCTGCTGGGGCCCGAGACGAAACTGCCCAGGATCCGCCCCGACGGTTCCATCGACTCGCCCGAGATCCGGCCCTACGTGCCGCCGTCCCCGGAGGAGCTGGCGCCGCCCGTGCTCGCCGGCCCGCCCGCCGCCCAGCGCCCCGCGCAGCACGACTGAGGACCGAAACCGACATGCAGACCGCCAACAAGTTCTCCGTCTCCCGGTACGCGCCCGAGCGCGGGGCGATGGCCAAGCTGACCGCCCGCGACTCCGTGGTGCGCCGGCTCGACTGGCCGATACTCCTCTCCGCGCTCGCGCTCTCCCTCATCGGCTCCCTGCTCGTGTGGTCGGCGACCCGCAACCGGACCGCACTGAACAACGGGGACCCGTACTACTTCCTCTTCCGGCACGCCATGAACACCGGCATCGGCCTCGTGCTGATGATCGGCACCATCTGGCTCGGCCACCGCACCCTGCGCGGCGCCGTGCCGATCCTGTACGGGCTCTCGATCGTGCTGATCCTCGCCGTGCTCACCCCGCTCGGCGCCACCATCAACGGCGCCCACGCCTGGATCGTGGTCGGCGGCGGCTTCTCGCTGCAGCCCTCCGAGTTCGTGAAGATCACGATCATCCTGGTGATGGCGATGCTGCTGGCCACCCGGGTCGACGCGGGCGACCTGGCCCACCCCGACCACCGCACGGTCGTCAAGGCGCTGTGCCTGGCCGCCGCCCCGATGGGCATCGTCATGCTGATGCCCGACCTCGGCTCCGTCATGGTCATGGTCGTCATCGTGCTCGGCGTCCTGCTCGCCTCCGGCGCCTCCAACCGCTGGGTGCTGGGCCTGCTCGGCTCCGGCGCCGCCGGCGCCATCCTGATCTGGCAGCTCGGCATCCTCGACGAGTACCAGATCAACCGCTTCGCGGCCTTCGCCAACCCCGAGCTCGACCCCGCCGGCGTCGGCTACAACACCAACCAGGCCCGCATCGCGATCGGCTCCGGCGGACTGACCGGCTCCGGGCTCTTCAAGGGCTCGCAGACCACCGGCCAGTTCGTGCCGGAGCAGCAGACCGACTTCGTCTTCACGGTCGCGGGGGAGGAGCTCGGCTTCGTCGGAGCCGGACTGATCCTCGTACTGCTCGGGGTCATCCTGTGGCGCGCCTGCGTCATCGCCCGCGAGACCACCGAGCTCTACGGGACCATCGTGTGCGCCGGGATCATCGCCTGGTTCGCCTTCCAGTCTTTCGAGAACATCGGCATGACCCTGGGGATCATGCCGGTGGCCGGGCTGCCGCTGCCGTTCGTGTCGTACGGAGGATCGTCGATGTTCGCCGTCTGGGTGGCCATCGGACTGCTGCAATCGATCAGGGTGCAGCGACCGATGTCGGCCTAGTCGTGGCGCGTCTCGTATTTACCTTCACGTAGCGATCCGTTCAGGACTACGTTCGGTCTATGGCGGACGCGAAGCGCGAGATCGAGCGCAAATTCGAGTTCAGGAGCATCAAGGCCGGACGGCGCGGGGTGCCGGACCTGACGGGCACGGCAGCCATCGCGGCCGTCACCGACCAGGGCACCGTCGACCTCGACGCCGTCTACTACGACACCCCCGACCAGCGGCTCGCCGCCGACGGACTCACCCTGCGCCGCCGCACCGGCGGCAAGGACGCCGGCTGGCACCTCAAACTGCCCGTCGCCCCCGGGGTCCGCGACGAGATCGCCACCCCCCTCAGCGACACCGTGCCGCCCGCGCTGACCGCGCTCCTGCGCTCCCGCCTCCGCGACGCCCCAGTGGAACCGCAGGTCAGGCTCCTGTCCTCGCGCAAGGTCAGCCACCTCCTCGACGCCGAAGGCAGCCTCCTCGCGGAACTGTCCACCGACGCCGTACGCGCCGAGCGCCAGGGCACCACCGCCGCCTGGACCGAGGTCGAGGTGGAACTCGCCGACGGGATCGACCCCGAACTCCTCGACGCCGTCGAGAAGACCTTCCGCAAGGCCGGCCTGCGCGTTTCCGACGCCCCCTCCAAGCTCGCCCGCGCGCTCACCGAGACCGGCGCCGAACCCCCGGCCCGCCCCGGACACCCGCTCCCCGGCGAGCCCGGCCCCGCCGAGGGCACCACCGGCGCGCACGTCCTGTCGTACCTGCGCGAACAGCGCGACACCCTGATCGCCCAGGACCCCGCCGTACGCCGGGGCCTGCCCGACTCCGTCCACCAGATGCGGGTCGCCAGCCGGCGCCTGCGCAGCGCCTTCAAGACCTACCGCCGGGTCCTCGACCCCGCCGGAACCGGCCCCCTCGGCGAGGAACTGCGCTGGCTCGCCGCCGAGCTCGGCGTCGACCGCGACCAGGAAGTCCTGCTGGAGCGCATCCAGACCCGCCTCGGAGAACTCCCGCGCACCCTGCGGATGGGCCCCGTCGGCGGCCGCCTCAAGATCTGGAACACCACCCGCCGCACCGGTTCGCGCCGAGCGGCCCTGGCCGCCCTCGACAGCGCACGCTACGTGGCCCTGCTGAACGCCCTCGACGCCCTGCTGGCCGACCCGCCGCTGCTCAAGGCCGCCGGCCGGCCCGCCGAAGCCGTCCTGCCCACCGCCGTCCTCGGGGACTACGAACGCCTCGCCGGCCGGGTCCAGGGCGCACTGGCCATGGACCCGGGACACCCGCGCGACCTGGCCCTGCACGAGGCCCGCAAGGCCGCCAAGCGCGCCCGCTACGCCGCCGAGGCCGCCACCCCGGCCCTCGGTAAACCCGCGCGGCGCCTGGCCAAGGCGGTGAAGGCCGTCCAGAACCTCCTCGGCGACCACCAGGACAGCGTCGTCGCCCGCGAGGCCCTGCGCGGCCTCGCGGTCCAGGCGGCCGGCGCCGGGGAATCAACCTTCACCTGGGGCCTCCTCTACGGCCACGAAGAGGAGATCTCGGCCCGCCGCGAGCGCGAGCTCCCGAAGGTGTGGGAGGCCACGTCCACGCCGGTGGCGGCACTGCGCGGCTGAGGGCCCGGGCGGGGGCGGGGAAAAACAGCGGGCGGGAGGCGGACGGGCCTCGGGGTACGCTTGAGAGTCGCCCCCTGCCCGCTTCACGAAAGTCGCGTGATGTCCGAGTCGGTCTTCCCACAGCTCGAAGCTCTGCTCCCGCATGTGCAGAAGCCCATCCAGTACGTCGGTGGTGAGCTGAACTCCACCGTCAAGGAGTGGGACAGCACCGATGTCCGCTGGGCGCTGATGTACCCGGACGCGTACGAGGTCGGGCTGCCCAACCAGGGCGTCATGATCCTGTACGAGGTGCTCAACGAGCGCGAGGGCGTGCTCGCGGAGCGCACCTACAGCGTGTGGCCGGACCTCGAAGAGCTGATGCGCGAGCACAAGGTGCCGCAGTTCACCGTGGACTCCCACCGCCCCGTCGGGGACTTCGACGTCTTCGGGCTCTCCTTCTCCACCGAGCTCGGCTACACCAACATGCTGACGGCGCTCGACCTCGCGGGCATCCCGCTGGAGGCGAAGAACCGTACGGTCGACCACCCGATCGTCCTCGCGGGCGGCCACGCGGCCTTCAACCCCGAGCCGATCGCCGAGTTCATCGACTGCGCGATCATCGGCGACGGCGAGCAGGCCGTCCTCGACATGACCGAGATCATCCGCGCGTGGAAGGCCGAGGGCCGCCCGGGCGGGCGCGAGGAGGTCCTCCTGCGTCTCGCGAAGACCGGCGGCGTCTACGTGCCGGGCTTCTACGACGTCGAGTACCTGCCGGACGGCCGCATCGGCCGTGTGGTGCCCAACCGCTCCGGCGTGCCGTGGCGCGTGTCCAAGCACACGGTCATGGACCTCGACGAGTGGCCCTACCCCAAGCAGCCCCTGGTCCCGCTCGCCGAGACCGTCCACGAGCGCATGTCCGTGGAGATCTTCCGCGGCTGCACCCGCGGCTGCCGTTTCTGCCAGGCCGGCATGATCACGCGCCCCGTGCGGGAGCGAAGCATCACCGGCATCGGCGAGATGGTGGAGCGCGGCCTCAAGGCGACGGGCTTCGAAGAGGTCGGTCTCCTCTCCCTCTCCTCGGCGGACCACACCGAGATCGCGGACATCGCCAAGGGCCTGGCCGACCGCTACACGGACGACAAGGTGGGCCTGTCCCTCCCGTCGACCCGTGTGGACGCCTTCAACGTCGACCTCGCCAACGAGCTGACCCGCAACGGCCGCCGCTCCGGTCTGACCTTCGCCCCCGAGGGCGGCTCCGAGCGCATGCGCAAGGTCATCAACAAGATGGTCTCGGAAGAGGACCTGATCCGGACGGTCTCCACGGCGTACGGCAACGGCTGGCGCCAGGTGAAGCTGTACTTCATGTGCGGCCTGCCGACCGAGACCGACGAGGACGTGCTGCAGATCGGCGACATGGCGGTCAACGTCATCGCCAAGGGCCGCGAGGTCTCCGGGCAGAACGACATCCGCTGCACGGTGTCGATCGGCGGATTCGTCCCCAAGCCGCACACCCCGTTCCAGTGGGCGCCGCAGCTGTCGGCCGAGGAGACGGACGCCCGCCTGGGCAAGCTCCGCGACAAGATCCGCGGGGACAAGAAGTACGGCCGCTCCATCGGCTTCCGCTACCACGACGGCAAGCCGGGCATCGTCGAGGGCCTGCTCTCGCGCGGTGACCGCCGCATCGGCGACGTCATCCGCGCCGTGTACGAGTCGGGCGGCCGCTTCGACGGCTGGCGCGAGCACTTCTCGTACGACCGCTGGATGCAGGCGGCGGAGAAGACGCTCCCCGCCTACGGCGTCGACGTCGCCTGGTACACGACGCGCGAGCGCACCTACGAGGAAGTCCTCCCCTGGGACCACCTCGACTCGGGCCTCGACAAGGACTGGCTCTGGGAGGACTGGCAGGACGCCCTCGACGAAACCGAGGTCGAGGACTGCCGCTGGACCCCGTGCTTCGACTGCGGCGTGTGCCCGCAGATGGACACGAGCATCCAGATCGGCCCGACGGGCAAGAAGCTGCTGCCGCTGTCGGTCGTGAAGTGACCTGGGGCTGAGGCCCGCCCCCTATACGCCCCCCACCGGGAACGGTGGGGGGCGTATTCATTTGTTCGCCGGATCATCGTTCCTGCGTTTGACGCAAGTGGATATCCTGGATGGGCGTGCGGAGGAATACTCCGCCCCCGCTGCCAGGAGGTGCCCGGCATGGCCAAGACCGTGATCGACATCAACGAGGAAGCCCTCGCACTCGCGATGGAGGCCCTCGGGACCACGACGAAGAAGGACACGGTCAACGCCGCGCTCGAGGAAATAGGAGCACGGCTGCGCAGGCAGCGAGCCCTGGAAGCCCTCGTCGAACTCGACGAGGAGGGCGCCTTCGACAAGGGACGGGAGCCCGGATTCAAGGCGGAGGTGCGCGGGCCGTGGGGGAGCTGACCGAGGGCGAGTTCCTGATCGACACCTCCGCCGCGCACCGGATCACCCTCCCGGGGCCGTTCTCCACCTGGCGGCCGGCTCTGGCCGCCGGACGCATCGGCATGTGCGCGGTGACCGAGGTCGAGGCCCTGTACTCCGCCCGGTCGCCCGCGCAGTACGCGCGAATGCGGCAGACGTTCACGGACCTGTACGCGTGGCACGAGATCCCCGACGACGTCTGGGTCCGGGTCGCTGCCGCGCAGACCACCCTGGCCGAAGCCGGGTGGGTGCGCTCCGCGGGGGTCGTGGACCTGGTCCTGGCGGTCACCGCCGCGCGCCACGGCCTGACCGTGCTGCACTACGACCGGGACTTCGAGACCCTCGCCAAACACATCGAGCTGCGCACCCGGTGGCTCGCGGAGCCCGGCTCCATCGACTGAGGGTGGGTTGGGCGCAACGGGGCGGGGCCGGTGGGTGTCCTTATGTACATGGAACTCGAGAAGTCGCAGCCGGTGCCGCAGGGGGACGGGTGTCTGGTGGGGGCCGTCCGGGTGCCCGTGAAGATCGTCGCGGTGCTGGTCGTGCTTCCCGTGCGGGTGGCGTGGGACCTGCTCGTCGCCTTCGCGCGGATGCTGCACCGGACCGTCCTCGCCCCCGCCGGGCGGGGGCTGCGCCTGTTCCGCGATCGGGTCGTGCGGCCGGTGGCGGTGGTGCTGCTGAAGCTGGTGTTCGTGTGGCCGTGGGTGGGGCTGTGGCGCTACGCCCTGGCTCCGGCCGGGCGGGGGATCGCCTGGTCGGGCCGGGCCGTGCGCACGTACGTGTTCGAGCCCGTCGGGCGGGGGATCGCCTGGTCGGGCCGGGCCGTGCGCACGTACGTGTTCGCGCCCGTCGTGCGGGGGCTCGTGCGGGTGGGGGAGGCCGTGCGGACGTACCTGCTGCGGCCGTTGGGCGACGGGGTCGCGTGGGTACTGTTGGGGATCGGCCGGTATCTGCTCCTTCCGCTGGCCAAGGGCGTCGCCTGGGCCGGGTGGGCGCTGGCGATGGCCTTGTTCGTATGGCCCTGGGTCGCCCTGTGGCGCTACGTCCTCGCGCCCGGCGGCCGGGGGCTGCTGCGGTACCTGCTGGAGCCCGCCGGAGCGGGGATCGCGTGGCTGGCCCTCGGCGGGTACCGGTACCTGCTCCTTCCGTCGGCAAGGGCCGTCGCCCGGCTGGCCGTCGGGGTCTACGCGTACCTGCTCGCCCCGCTCGGGCGCGGGATCGTCTGGTGCGTGCCGCGTGCCATCGAGGCGTTGTTCGTCTGGCCGTGGGTCGGGCTGTGGCGTCACGCGCTCGTGCCCGCCGGGCAGGGGCTGGCGTGGCTGGCGCGCGGTGCCGGGGTCGCGGCCGCCTGGCTCCTGCGGGCCGTCTTCGTCCTGCCGTGGGTCGCGCTGTGGCGGTACGTCGTGCGGCCCGGTGCGGTCGGGCTGTGGCGGTACGTGCTCTCACCGCTCGGGCGGGGGGTGTACGACCATCTGCTCGCGCCGCTCGGGCGGCTGCTCGTCAGTGCCTGGCATCTCGCGGGGCGCCTGAGCCGGGCGCTCGGGCGCGGGGTCGTGTGGCTGTGGCGGTGGACGGTCGTGCGGCCCGCCGCGTGGGTGCGGCGAAACCTGGTCACCCCCGTGGGGAATGCCGTCCGCGCGGGGTGGGCCGTTGCCCGTCGCGGGGTCCGGCAGGCCATCGCTCCGGTCGGCCGTGCCGTCCGCGAGGTGTGGAGCACCTCCCGCCTCGCGGTGCGCGAGGCCCGGGCCGAGGTGCGGCGGGCGCTGTTCGGGGGGCCCGCCCGGGAACCGGCGAGGTCACGGGCGCGTACTCTGGGTAGTAACAGAGCCGCAGGCGACGCGCCCGCCCCCGAGAGCCCCCTGTGCGAACCGCAGGGGTGAGCCGGCGGGCACGGCGTGGCCAGCAGGCCCCACAGACCTCAGGGCGACGCGCGAGCCGCGGAGCCCCGCACAAGGAGAAGAACCACTGGGCAAGCGACAGCCCGAAGGCCCGCCTCCCGCACCGGTGGTGCAGCGCATTCGTCTGCGCTACACCAAGCGCGGCCGCCTCCGGTTCACCAGTCACCGGGACTTCCAGCGCGCCTTCGAGCGGGCCCTGCGCCGCTCCGAGGTGCCCATGGCGTACTCGGCGGGCTTCACCCCGCACCCGCGCGTCTCGTACGCGAACGCCGCCCCGACCGGGACCGGCAGCGAGGCCGAGTACCTCGAGATCGCCCTCGCCGAGCCCCGCGATCCCGCCAAGCTGCGCGAGCTGCTCGACGAGTCGATGCCGGTCGGCCTCGACATCATCGACGCCGTCGAGGCCCGCACGTCCGGGCTCGCCGAGCGGCTGACCGCCTCCGTGTGGGAGCTGCGCCTGGACGGCGTGGAGTCCCCGGACGCCGAGCGGGCCGTCGAGGCCTTCCTCGCCGCCGAGACCGTGGAGGTCCAGCGCCGCACCAAGAACGGCATGCGCACCTTCGACACGCGCGGGGCCGTAGTGAGTCTGGAAGTGGTTCCCGTTTCGGTCACCGCGGCGGCTGATAGGCCCCTGGACAATGCTTGTGCGATACTGCGGCTGGTTGTTCGGCATCTGACACCTGCCGTGCGACCCGACGACGTCCTGTCCGGTCTCCGAACCGTGGCCGACCTAACGCCGCCGGTCCCCGCAGCGGTGACCAGGCTGGCGCAGGGGCTCTTCGACGAGGAGTCCGGCACGGTGACCGACCCGCTCGCGCCCGACCGCGAGGCTGCGACGACGGCCCCACCCACGGCCGCCGTAGCCGCCGACGCGAAGGCGCCGGAAGGTCCCGCCGCGTAGGGATCGTCGTCGTCGCGCAGCCCTGGTACTCGGGAGCCACCTGGGTCGGGCCGCGCAAAGACCTGAAGACTTCCGCCAGGCCGTACGGACAAACACGTACGGAACCGGCGGCCATGAACTGAGCTCCCGTGTGGCGAACGCGCCCCGGAGGCCGGTTCCGCGTACTTGCTGCGGAGCCGTGCCGGACCGGAAGTCAGCCGCGGCGCCCGGGAGCGTGACGGGAGAAACCCCGCATGCTCAACAACGAAATCGACAGCAACAACGCAGCCGACAGTGGCAGCCCGAGTGACAACCTGCCTCCGCGCAGGCGTCGGCGCGCCGCTTCCCGGCCGGCCGGTCCGCCCGGCGGCGTCGTGGCGGCCGCCGAGGCCGCTCCCGCTCCCGTAGCGGCTGCCGCTCCGGTCGAGGAGGCCGCTCCGGCCGCCGCCCCGGCCCGTACCCGTCGTCGTGCCACCCGTGCCGTCGCCGCTCCCGAGGCGCCCGCCGCCGAGGTCGTGGTCGAGGCTCCCGCCGTCGTCGCCGCTCCGGCCGTCGAGGAGCCCGCCGCCCCGGCGCCGCGTGCCCGCCGCCGTGCCACCCGCGCCGTCGCGGCCCCCGAGGCGCCCGTCGCCGAGGCCGCCGCCCCCGTGGTCGAGGCCGCGCCCGTCGAGGAGGCCGCTCCGGCCGCCGCCCCGGCCCGTACCCGTCGTCGTGCCACCC
>NZ_JBSGXB010000054.1:0-31703 GCF_053609185.1 Streptomyces sp. NPDC054956
GTACCGCGCCGGGCGCGCGGTACGGCCCCTTCGGCGTTCTCTAGATCATTTGCTTTCGTGACCCCCCGAATGTGAAGGCGGGATAAGGGCTCGTTACTCTGAGCATGTTCAAAAAGATGTTCGGAGTGGGGACGGGTGCACTGCCCGTAGTCACGCGGGAGGGATTGCACACCAATGAACCTGAAGCGCATGGCCGTTGTGGCCGCCGCGGCCGTCGTCGGACCGACGGTCCTCATGGCCACCCCGGCCATGGCCGACGAGGCCAAGCCCACCTCGGTCGAGACGCCCGACGCAGGCCTGACCGGCGGCGACGCCGCGGGTGCGGGCGAGGCCGAGACCCCGGCTCCGGTCGTCCCGGTCGCCCCCGTCGTCCCGGTCGTCCCGGCTCCGGTCGTTCCGCCGGTGACGGACGGCGGCCCGGCCCCCGTTCCGGCCCCGGCCCCGGGTGCCGACACGGGCAAGGAGGAGCCGAAGGACGACGCGGTCCCGGTCGCGAACGGCCCGAAGCTCACGCTGACCGGCGTACCCGCCTCCTTCACGGCCGGTGGCGCCGCGCAGGGCTTCAAGCTGCACGTGGACAACTCCAAGGGCGGCGACCTCAAGGACTACGCCCTGGGTCTGAACCTCTTCACGGCCGACACGATGAAGCTCACGGGCGAGCAGATCCTGCTCGAGGCCTACCTCGCCGACGAGAACGACAACGAGGGCTGGCAGCCGGTCGAGGCCTACGGCTCCGAGGAGGCCTACGGCCTTTTCCTCGGCAACGGCTCCATCGCCAAGGGCGATGTCTTCGACATCGAGCTGCGGCTGAAGTTCGCCAAGGACGCCCCCGCCACCGGCGTGGGCCTCCACACCGTCGGCTGGAGCAACGTCGAGGACGAGGAGATCTGGTCGGAGACCGAGAGCTACCGGACCCAGCTCAAGGCCGCCGAAGCCGGCAACGGCGGTGGCAACAACGGCGGTGGCAACAACGGCGGTGGCAACAACGGCGGTGAGCAGGGCAACGGGAACACCGGTGGCAACACCAACAACCCGAAGCCCAACGGTGGCTCCACCACGCCGGTCGTCGACCACACCACCGGCAACGGCAACACCGGCAGCAACACCGCCGCCGGCCAGCTCGCCGAGACCGGCGCCGACGCCGCCACCTCCTGGGCCCTCGGTGGCGCGGGCGTGGCCCTCGCCATGGGCGCGGCCCTGGTCGCGGGCACCGGCCGCCGCCGCCGTCCGACCGCGTAACACCTCGCGGCAGGACCCGTAGGACGACGGGAAACACGAAGGGGCCCGTGCGCGCCACGCGCACGGGCCCCTTTCCCGCATCCGGTCTAGACGGCCGGCGGCGGTGACGAGGGGGAGGCCGACGGGGACGGGGTGCAGACGGTGTCGGCGGCGGGGGCCTTTCCGTCCAGCAGGTAGGAGTTCACCTTCTGCTGCACGCAGGCGTCGCCGCTGTTGTACGCGCCGTGCCCCTCGCCCTTGTAGGTGAGCTCCACGCCGACGCCCGGGCCGAGCCGCTCCACCATCTTGCGCGCGCCCTCGTACGGGGTCGCCGGGTCGCCGGTGTTGCCGATCACCAGGATCGGGGCCGAGCCCGGGGCGGAGACGTCCGGGGTGTTCCAGGCGCCCGCGACGGGCCAGTCGGTGCAGCTCATCATGGCCCAGCCGAGGAAGTCCCCGAAGACGGGCGAGGCGGCGCGGAAGTCCGGCAGCTTCGCCTTCGTCTGCGCCAGGGTGTAGCGCTCCTTGGAGTCCGCGCAGTTGATCGCCGTGTTCGCGGCGCCGATGTTGCTGTACCGGCCCTGCTGGTCCCGGCCGTTGAGCGCGTCCGACAGGGCCAGGAGCAGCTGTCCCTGCCCGCCCTCGGCCTCGTCGAGCCCCTGCTCCAGCAGTGGCCACAGCTCCTTGGAGTACAGGGACTGGGCGATGCCGTTGGTGGCGGAGCTCTCGGTGAGCTGCCGGTCTCCGATGCCGGCGATGGGCTTGGCCGCGAGCTCCTTCTGGAGCTTGATGATGTTCGCCTCGATCTCCTTGGCGGTGCTGCCCTGGATCCGGCAGGCGTCGCCGCGGTTCACGCAGTCCTGGGCGAAGTTGCCGAGGGCGAGCTGGAAGCCCTTGGCCTGGCCGAGCGCCCCCTCCTCGGCGTTCTTCGTCGGGTCGACGACGGCGTCGAAGACGGCCCGGCCGACGTTCTTGGGGAAGAGGTGGGCGTAGACCCCGCCGAGCTCGGTGCCGTAGGAGATGCCGAAGTAGTACAGCTTCTCGTCGCCGAGGGCCTGGCGGATGCGGTCCAGGTCGCGGGCGGCGTTCTCCGTGCCCACGTAGGGCAGCACCTTGCCGGAGTTCTTCTCGCAGGCCTTCTGGTAGGTGACGATGTTGGTGAGGAAGGCCTTCTCCTGCTCCGGGGTCGAGGGGGTGGAGTCGGAGGCGTAGTACGCGTCCAGCTGCTTGTCGTCCTCGCACTTCACGGGCGCGCTGCGGCCGACGCCGCGCGGGTCGAAGCTGACCAGGTCGTACCGCTCGCGCAGGGCCGCGTACTCGCTCGCCGCGCCGGGCAGGGTGGTGATGCCGGAGCCGCCGGGGCCGCCGAAGTTGAAGACGAGCGAGCCGATCCGCTTGTCCTTGTCGCGGGCCTTGGCGCGGATGAGCGCGAGCCCGATCGTCTCGCCCCCGGGCTCGGCGTAGTCGAGGGGTACGTCGAGGACGGCGCACTGCCAGTCCTTGCCGGGCACCTGCCCGCCGCCCTCGGCCGCGGTGGGGGCCTCGCAGTCCCCCCACTTGAGCTTCTTGACCCCTTGGGCGGCGCCGTCCTTGCCCCGCTTCTCCTTGCCCCCGCCGTCGGAACAGGCACTGGTGGCGAGCAGCGCGGCGGCGACGGCGGCGGCAGCGGCGGCCCGGAGGGCGTTTGTCGGCATGTCTCCATCCTGTGGGCCGCCCGTCCGGCGCGCCCCCGCGCTGACCCATCCGGGTCAGCCGCCGGGCCACGGCGCGGACCCGCCCGCGGCTACGGCTGCGCCAGGACCTGCCGGGCCGCCGCGCGGCCCGTCGCGACGCAGGCGGCCACGCCGACGCCCTCGTAGGCCGCTCCGCACAGGGC
This sequence comes from Streptomyces sp. NPDC054956, assembly GCF_053609185.1. Lineage (NCBI taxonomy): Bacteria > Bacillati > Actinomycetota > Actinomycetes > Kitasatosporales > Streptomycetaceae > Streptomyces > Streptomyces sp. NPDC054956. Next base: position 3,095 of record NZ_JBSGXB010000054.1, read on the forward strand.
GATGCCCGGCAGCTTGCCGGCGGCCTCGCGGATACGGGCGACGCGGTCGCGGTGGCCGACCCCGTACTGGGGCAGGCCGCGGTCCCAGCGGGTGACGCGGGTGGCGAGGGGTTCGCCCATCGGCCCCACCGCGTGGTGGAGTTCGGCGATCGCCGAGCGGACCAGGTGGCGGTCGGGGCGGCGCAGCAGCTCGTCCTCGCCGATGCGGCCGATGGACGCGCGCAGGACGAAGGTCTCCGGTGCCGCGTCGTGGAGCCAGGACCACTTGTTGGAGAGGAAGGACGCGGCCTTGAGCGTGTGGCCGTCGACCGGCGGGACCAGGAAGCCGTTGCCCCGGGGGAGGAAATGGGCCTGGGCGCGGGAGAAGGCCATGGTGATCACGGCCGTCGACGCATGCGGGATGGCGGAGAGTTCGGCCTCGGCGAGGGGGGAGTGGGGGCGCAGCAGCTCGGCCGCCGCGAAGGCGGGCAGGGCGAGGACGACCGCGTCCGCCTCCATGGTCAGGGCGCCGTCGCCGGTCATCGCCTGGACCCGCCAGCGGTCGCCTGCGGTCCGCTGCAGCGAGCGGGCGGTCGTACCGGTGAGGATGCGGGCCCCGCAGGCCTCCGCGACCGCCGCCGGGAAGCGGCCTGCGCCGCCGACCACGCCCTGGACGGCCACGGCCGCCGAGCGCGGGGCGCCCGCCGCGCGCATCCGGCGCAGGGCCGGCAGGAGCGGGGTGCCCTGTTCGGCGAGGGCCGCGATGCGGGGCATGGCCGCGCGCAGCGAGAGCCGGTCGGCGAGGCCGGCGTAGACGCCGCCCAGCATGGGTTCGACGAGGCGGTCCACGGCCTCCTGGCCGAAGCGGGCCGACAGGTACGCGGTGACCGAGCAGTCCTCGGTCAGCGGGGTGGCCGGGAGGGTCTCCTCGGCGGCCACGCGCTCGACGCCCTCGGGGGAGAGCAGTCCGGTGCCGATCAGCGAGGCGGGGTCGGTGGGGACGCCCATCACGTGGCCGGGCGGCAGCGGGCGCAGGGCGCCGTTGGTCCAGATGGTGGTGGGGGCCTTCGCCGGGTCGCACAGGGCCTCGCCCAGTCCGACGGCGGCGGCCAGTTCCACGGCCTCGGGACGCAGGGCCATGAGGGATTCGGCGCCCTCGTCGACCGTGATTCCGGCGATGGTGCCGGTACGGAGCTTCCCGCCGACCTGGGCGTGGCTCTCCAGTACGGTCACGTCGGCGAGGCCGCGCAACTGCCACGCGGCGGCCAGACCGCTGATTCCGCCGCCGATGACGATCACTGAACGCATGGTGTTCTCCCGTGGCCCCGAGGGCCGATATGTTCCCATATGAAACATATGGGAACCCTGTGATTCAGCGCCTCATGCTTTCGGCCAGAGCCTCGATCTCCTCCGGGTACGGGAAGCTGCCCGGCTCGTACGCGCAGTACGGGTCGGCCTCCAGCACGTCGCGCGTGAAGCCGTACGCCCGCGAGCGCGAGCCCCCGCACACCGTCTTGAACTCGCACGCCCCGCACTTCCCGCGCAGCAGCGAGGGGTCGCGGAGCGTGGTGAACAGCGCCGATCCCCGGTAGATGTCGGTCAGCGGGTGGTTCTTCACGTTGCCCGCCGAGACGGGCAGGAACCCGCTGGGGTGCACCTCGCCCGTGTGCGAGATGAACACGAAGCCGCGGCCCGAGGAGACGTCCATCGGCGGGCGGCGCACGGCCCGCCCCTCGCCCTCGAAGACCCCGAGCTCGCGGGCGCGGGCCGACAGGCGCTCGTGGAGCTCGCCCAGGACCGGACGCTCCCCGCGCGCTGCGAGGACGGTGCGCTGCATCGCGACCCGCCGGAAGTGGTGGCCCTCCGTCGTCTTGGTGGCCATCACGGCCCCGCAGTCGTACAGGAAGTGCAGGACGTCCTCGACCTCGGCGGCGGTCAGGGAGTCCAGCTGCTCGCCGCGCCCGGTCGGGACCAGGACGAAGCCGGACCACAGCATCGCGCCCTCGCGTTTGACGAGCGCCGCGATGTCGGCCAGGTCCGCGAGGCTGTTGCGGGAGACCGTGGTGTTGATCTGGACCTTCAGCCCGAGCTCCCGGGCCGCCCGCCAGCCCTCCAGGGTCCAGTCGTAGACCCCGGGCACGCCCCGGAAGGCGTCGTGCCGCCCGGCCGTCGAACCGTCCAGGGAGAGGGAGAGCGCGATGGCGCCCGCTTCGCGCACCGCCACCAGGTTCTCCCGCGTCAGCGTCGGCGTGCCGGAGGGGGACACCGCGACCCGCAGGCCCAGCGAAGTCCCGTACGCCACCAGGTCGGTGAGGTCGGCGCGCTGGAAGGGGTCCCCGCCGGTGATCACGAAGAGCGGGCCGGGCTTGCCGAAGGCGGCGATCTGGTCCATCACCCGCCGGGCGTCCGCGCCGTCGAGCTCCTCGGGGTGGCGGGCGGTCTGCGCCTCGGCCCGGCAGTGCAGGCAGGCCAGCGGGCAGGCCCGCGTCGCCTCCCAGATCACGATGAAGGGCCGTTCGCCGACCGCGTGCCGGGGCCGGCGGACCACCGTCCGGGAGGGCCGGGCGGTGGGGGCCGCGTGGCCGGTCCGCTCGGGGCGCCGGGTCACGACACGCGCTCCCAGCCGCGCTTGGTGGCGCGGTTGGCGAGCTGCTTCGGGTCCCGCTTGCGGTAGACCACGTACGGCCGGAACAGGTACTTCAGCGGCACCGAGAACATGTGCACCAGGCGCGAGTACGGGATCAGCGCGAACAGCGTGAACCCGAAGAGGATGTGCAGCTTGAAGGCGAGCGGGGCGCCCGCCATCAGGTGGTAGTCCGGGGTGAAGGTGAACAGGCTGCGGAACCACAGCGAGATGCCGTCGCGGTAGTTGTAGTCGTTCGTCATGCCCGTCGAGTTGAGGACCGTCGCCGTCAGGCCGAGGACCATCGCGCCGAGCAGGAAGGAGTACATCAGGTGGTCGCTGCGCAGCGTCGCCCTGCGCACCCCGGGGACCTTCAGCCGCCGGTAGACCAGGATGCCGATGCCCGCGGCGGCCGCGACGCCCGCGACCGTTCCGGTGGAAATGGCCATCAGGTGGTAGGCGTGGTCGCTCAGGCCCACCGCGTCGGTCCAGCTCTTGGGGATCAGCAGGCCGACGACGTGGCCCAGGACCACGAAGAGCATGCCGAAGTGGAAGAGCGGCGAGCCGATCCGCAGCAGCCGCGATTCGTGCAGCTGGGAGGAGTGGGTGGTCCAGCCGAACTTGTCGAAGCGGGCCCGCCAGACCGTGCCCGCGATGAGCAGGGCGATCGAGACGTACGGGAGCACGCCCCACAGGAGGAGGTCCATCAGGCCGTCTGCCTTTCGGGTGCGGTGGGCCACGGGAGGTCGGCGGGGGCCGGGAAGGGGAGGTCGGAGGGCATGTCGATGCCCGGCCCGAAGGGTTCGAGCGCCGATCCCGCCCCCACCAGCTCCTGCGGCGGCCCGTTCTTCGCCAGCGCCTTCGCCTCGGCCTTGGTCTCGGGGGAGGGACCGGGCAGCGTCGAGCAGACGGCTTCGAGGACCCGGGCGTACGGGGACGCGGACTCGGTGAGCGCGAGCCGCAGCAGCTCCAGCCCGGCCCGGTGCTCCTGGAGCAGTTCGGTACCGGCCTCCTCCACGCGGGCGGCGAACTCCAGGGCCACCGGCAGGAAGTCGGGGAGTTCCTCGCCCGCGTACTCCAGCCCGAAGTCCCGGTAGATCCGCTTCAGCCGGACCAGGGACAGTCCGCGCCGGCGGGTGTCGCCGTCCACCCACCAGGTCAGGTAGAGGCAGCGCCGGTTGCGGGTGTCGAAGGTGGAGGTGTACTGGGCGCACAGCTCGATCGGGGTCTGCCGTTCGGCCTCGTCGAGGAACGCCCCGAGCAGTTCGGCCGGTTCGGCGGGCGCCCCGGCGAGGGCCGCACGGAGCCGCGGGAGTTCGTCGTGGAAGTAGTCGCCGGGGTACTGCAGGACACAGCCCGCGACCAGCCGTACCAGCGCATCGCCGGACCTCGGGTAATCCGTCACGAACTCCTCCTCGTGGGAGCGATGTTGAGCATCACCCTCGGTTCGGGCAGGGCGCTCACGGGACAGCCGGCGTCCGCTCCGGCGGGAGCGTCCAGCGGGTGCGAGCCGGCGAGCGCCTCGGCGTCGGCGCGGGCGGCGGTCGGGATGACGAAGCGGTCCTCGATCTTGGCGATGGCCAGGAGGCGGAACATGTCCTCCATCTCCTGGCCGGACAGGCCGACGGCCCGCGCGATCGACTCGTCCTTCTCCTCGCCGAGGTTGACGCGGCGCATGTACGCGCGCATCGCGGCCATCCGGCGCAGCACCGCCTCCACCGGCACGGTGTCGCCCGCGGTGAGGATCGCCGCGAGGTACTCGACGGGGATGCGCATGGCGTCGATGGCGCCGAAGAGGTTGCCGGCGTCCTCGCCGTCGCTTCCGGTGGCGGCGACCGCCTCGACGACGGGGGAGAGCGGCGGGACGTACCAGACCATCGGCATCGTCCGGTACTCCGGGTGGAGCGGGAGGGCGACCTGGTAGGTGGCGATCAGGTCGTAGACGGGGGAGTTGCGGGCGGCTTCGAGCCACTCGTCGGTGATGCCGGACGCGCGGGCGGCGGCGATCACGGCCGGGTCGTCCGGGTCCAGGAAGCACTCGACCTGGGCGGGGTAGAGGTCGTGCTCGTCCTCCACCGCGGCGGCCTCGGCGACCTTGTCGGCGTCGTAGAGCATCACGCCGAGGTAGCGCATCCGGCCCACGCACGTCTCCGAGCAGACGGTCGGCATGCCGACCTCGATGCGCGGGAAGCAGAACGTGCACTTCTCGGCCTTGCCGGTCCGGTGGTTGAAGTACACCTTCTTGTACGGGCATCCGGTCACGCACATCCGCCAGCCGCGGCACTGGTCCTGGTCGACCAGGACGATGCCGTCCTCCTCGCGCTTGTACATCGCGCCCGAGGGGCAGGACGAGACGCACGCGGGGTTGAGGCAGTGCTCGCAGACGCGCGGGAGGTAGAACATGAAGCTCTGCTCGAACTCGAAGCGGATCTTCTCGCCGACCTGGTCGCGGATCTTCTCGACGATCGGGTCCTTCGGCGCGTTCGCGGGGGCGCCGCCGAGGTTGTCGTCCCAGTTCGGGCCCCACTCGATCTTGTCGATCGGTTCGCCGGTGACCTGTGAGACGGGCCGGGCGGTGGGCATGTCGTCGCCCGCCGGGGCCTCGGTGAGGTTCTTGTACTCGTAGGTCCAGGGCTGGTAGTAGTCGTCGATCTCCGGGAGGTCCGGGTTCGCGAAGATCTTGCCCAGCTTGGCGAGCCGGCCGCCCGCCTTGAGGCGGAGCTTGCCGGAGCGGGTGCGCTCCCAGCCGCCCTTCCACTTCTCCTGGTCCTCCCAGCGGCGGGGGTAGCCCTGGCCGGGGAGGGTCTCGACGTTGTTGAACCAGACGTACTCGGTGCCCTGCCGGTTGGTCCACGCCTGCTTGCAGGTGACCGAGCAGGTGTGGCAGCCGATGCACTTGTCGAGGTTCATGACCATGGCTACTTGTGCCATAACGCGCACGATTAGAACTCCACCTTCTGGTCGCGGCGGCGGATGACCGTCACCTCGTCGCGCTGGTTGCCGGTCGGGCCGAGGTAGTTGAAGGCCCAGGTGAGCTGGGCGTAACCGCCGATGAGGTGGGTGGGCTTGAGCATCACCCGGGTCAGCGAGTTGTGGATGCCGCCGCGGCGGCCGGTCTTCTCCGTCTTGGGGACGCCGACCGTGCGCTCCTGCGCGTGGTTCATGTAGACCGTGCCGGGCGGCATCTTGTGGGAGACGATCGCGCGGGCGGTGATCACGCCGTTGCGGTTGACCGCCTCGATCCAGTCGTTGTCCGCGACCCCGATGGCCTCGGCGTCCTGCGGGGACATCCACACCGTCTGACCGCCGCGGCCCAGGGTCATCATGTAGAGGTTGTCCTGGTACTGGCTGTGGATCGCCCACTTGTTGTGCGGGGTGAGGTAGCGGACGGCGACCGACTTCGTCTTCTCGTCGACCGTGCCGAGCTCGGGCTCCCCGTACAGGGTGTGCATGTTCAGCGGCGGCTTGTAGACGGGGAGGGACTCCCCGACCTCGTGCAGCCAGTCGTGGTCGATGAAGAAGTGCTGGCGGCCGGTGAGGGTGTGCCAGGGCTTGAGGTGCTCGGTGTTGACCGTGAAGGCCGTGTACCGGCGCCCGCCGGCCTCGGAGCCCGACCATTCGGGCGAGGTGATCACCGGGACCGGGCGGGCCTGGGTGTCGGCGAAGGTGATCCGCTTGCCCTCGGCCTCGGCGGCCAGGTGGGCCATGTGCGTGCCGACCTTCTTCTCCAGGGTCTCGAAGCCCTGGGTGGCGAGGCGGCCGTTGCTCGTGCCGGAGAGGGAGAGGATCGCCTCGCAGGCCTGCTGGGCGGTCTCCAGCCGGGGGCGGCCGTCGGCGGCGCCGCCGCGGACCGTGCCGTTCTTCGCGCCGAGGTAGGCGATCTCCTCGCCCACGTCGAAGGTGATCGCCTTCGTGGTCACGCCGAGCTCGTCCACGAGCGGGCCGAGCGCGGCGAACTTCTCGCCGACCGCCCCGTAGTCGCGCTCGACGACCGTCAGGTTGTACATCGTCCTGCCGGGTACGGGCTCGCACTCGCCCTTCGACCAGTCCAGCGCGACCCCGCCGGGCTGGGCCATCTCGCCGCCCGGGGTGTCGTGCTGGAGCGCGGTGGCCACCAGGTCCTTGCGGACGCCCAGGTGGGTTGCGGCGAGCTCGCCGAAGCGCTCGGCCAGGCCCTTGAAGGCGTCGTAGTCGGACTTCGCCTGCCAGGGCGGGTCCACGGCCGGGGTGAAGGCGTGCAGGAAGGGGTGCATGTCCGTCGAGGACAGGTCGTGCTTCTCGTACCAGGTGGCGGCCGGGAGGACCACGTCGGACAGGAGCGTCGTGGACGTCATCCGGAAGTCCATGGTCATGAGCAGGTCGAGCTTGCCCTCCACGTCCTCCTCCCGGTACGTCACGTCCTTGGGCGTGCAGCGCGGCCCGTCCTCGGGGAGGTTGGAGTGGGTGCCGAGGAGGTGCTTGAGGAAGTACTCGTTGCCCTTGGAGCTGGAGCCCAGCAGGTTGGCCCGCCACACGTTGAGCACGCGCGGCCAGTTGTGAGGGGCGTCCGGGTCCTCGCCGGCAAAACCGAGCTCGCCGCTCCGGAGCTGGCGAACCGTTTCCGCGACCGGGTCCTCGGCCTCGCCGAGTTCCAGGGAGTTGCGGTCGAACGTCGGGTACGAGGGCATCCAGCCCATGCGGGCGCTCGCCGCCAGGCAGTCCGAGCCCGTCATCCCCTCGAAGGCGCCGCTGCCGAGCGGAGAGGCGAGGGCCTCGGCCGGGAGGGTGTCGTAGCGCCACTGGTCGGTGTGCAGGTAGAACCAGGCCGCGCCGATCATCTGACGGGGCGGGCGCGACCAGTCCGAGGCCGCCGCGAGGGTGGCCCAGCCGGTGACCGGGCGGCACTTCTCCTGGCCGACGTAGTGGCCCCAGCCGCCGCCGTTGCGGCCCTGGCAGCCGGTGAGGGTGAGCAGGGCGAGGAAGGAGCGGTAGATGGTCTCGGAGTGGAACCAGTGGTTCGTGCCCGCGCCCATCAGGATCATGCAGCGGCCCTCGGACCGCTCCGCGGTGTGCGCGAACTCCCGTGCCACGCGCGCCGCCTGGGCCGCCGGGACGGAGGTCAGCGACTCCTGCCAGCCGGGGGTGCCCGGGGCGCTCGCGTCCTCGTAACCGGTGGGCCACTCGCCGGGCAGGCCCTCGCGGGAGACCCCGTACTGGGCCAGCATCAGGTCGAAGACCGTCGTGACGAGCCGGTCCCCATCGGGGGTCGCGAGGCGCCGTACGGGCACACCGCGGCGGATCGTGCCGCCCCGCTCGTCGTCCTCGAAGCGGGGGAGGGTGATCTCGACGCTGTCGTCGGCGGTGCCGTGCAGGGTCAGCCGCGGAACGGTGTCACCGAGGTCGAGGTTCCACTCGGGCTTCTCGTTCTTGCCCCAGCGGTGGCCGAGCGATCCGTTCGGCACGACGGTCCCGCCGGTCGCGTCGTCGATCAGCACGGTCTTCCACCGCGCGTTCTCCGTCTCCCGGCCGAGATCGGCGGCGGTGACGAACTTGTCCGGAACCAGCCCCTGTCCGGTCTCCTTGAGGGAAACCAGGAAAGGCAGGTCCGTGTACTTCCGGACGTAATCCGTGAAGAACGGCGTCTGCTTGTCGACGAAGAATTCCTTGAGGATGACATGGCCCATCGCGAGGGCCAGCGCACCGTCCGTTCCGGGGTGCGGGTGCATCCATTCGTCGGCGAACTTCGTGTTGTCCGCGTAATCGGGGGAGACGGTGACGACCTTCTGGCCGCGGTAGCGGGCCTCGGCCATCCAGTGCGCGTCCGGGGTCCGGGTGACGGGGACGTTGGAGCCCCACATCATCAGGTACGCGGCGTCCCACCAGTCGCCCGACTCGGGCACGTCCGTCTGGTCGCCGAACACCTGCGGCGAGGCCACCGGAAGGTCGGCGTACCAGTCGTAGAAGGACAGCATCGGAGCGCCGATGAGCGAGTGGAAGCGGGCTCCGGCGGCGTGCGAGGCCATCGACATCGCCGGGATCGGCGAGAAGCCGGCCACCCGGTCCGGGCCGTGCTCCTTGATCGTGTGCACGTGCGCGGCGGCGACGATCTCCGTCGCCTCCTCCCACGTCGCGCGCACCAGCCCGCCCTTGCCGCGCGCCTTCTGGTAGCGGCGCCGGCGCTCGGGGTCCGCCTGGATGTCGGCCCAGGCCTCGACCGGATCGCCCAGGCGCCCCTTGGCCTCGCGGTACATCTCCAGGAGGGCGCCGCGCACGTAGGGGTAGCGCACCCGGGTGGGGGAGTAGGAGTACCAGGAGAAGGAGGCGCCGCGCGGGCAGCCGCGGGGCTCGTACTCCGGGCTGTCCGGGCCGACGGAGGGGTAGTCCGTGGACTGGGTCTCCCAGGTGATGATCCCGTCCTTGACGTAGACCTTCCACCGGCAGGAGCCGGTGCAGTTCACGCCGTGGGTGGAGTGGACGACCTTGTCGTGGCTCCACCGGTCCCGGTAGAACGCCTCGGCGGCGCGCCCGCCGGTCCGGTGAACGGTCCGCAGGTCGGCGGAGACCTCGGCCCGGGTGAAGAAACTGCCCGCCTTGATCAGCGATTCGGCGGCGTCCTGGTGTTCGTCGCGTCCATTGCGTTCGTGGCGCTCGTGCAAGGCGACCCTCCAGGCCGGAATAAAAGCGGTGCGCGGGGTCCGGGCAAGATGACCCACACACGACGCTACGCCCGGTCCGGAGGCGAACCCGATGACAAAGGTCCCCTCCGGGCGTGACCTAATTCCGGTATTTCACAGGTCCAGTGGATGCCACCCTGGAAAAGGTCAACTCCGGTACGGAACCGGAAAATTACGGCCTCGCATACCAATTTCCGAAAGGGTCGGAACGTGTCGTCGAAGAACGCCTCCTGGATACCGGACCAGCACGGGGCCTGGGCGATGCTCACCGTGCCGTTCCTCGCGGGCACCTTCCTCTCCCCGCACCCGGGGTGGCGGCACGTGCCGCTCCTGGCGGCCTGGCTGCTCGGCTACGCCGCGGTCTTCCACGGACAGCAGTGGCTGCGCCTGCGCCGGGTCGCGGCGCGCCGTCCCGCGGTGGCCCGGCGCCACGTCCGCCCGGCGCTCGTCCTCGGCGGGGCCACGGCCCTGGCGGGCGTCCCGCTCGCGGTGCTCCACCCCTGGCTGCTGCTCGCCGGCGCGGCCGCGGCGCCCTTCGTGGCGGTGAACACCCGGTACGCGTACCGCAACCGGGAGCGGGCGCTGCTGAACGGGCTGGCGGCGGTGGTCCCGGCGTGCGGGATGCTGCTGGTCGCCGCACGGCTGGGCGGGGGCGGGCTGCCGTGGCCGCCCGCCGCCGCCTGCCTGCTGTACTTCGCCGGGACCGTCCCGTACGTGAAGACGATGATCAGGGAACGCGACTCCCGTACGTACCACCGCGGTTCGGTGGCCTACCACGCGGCGGCCCTGGCCCTGGCGGCCTGCCTGTCGCCGTGGCTGGCGATCCCCTTCGCGGCCTACCTGGCCCGCGCGGCCGTCCTCCCGGGGCGCGGGGTCAAGGTCCCCGTGGTCGGCGCGATCGAAATCGCCGGGTCGGCCGCCCTGCTCACGTCCCTGCTGCTGCTCTTCTGACCCGACGGGTCACCGGAGCGGGATCGAGCGGAACTCGTCCAGCACGGCGAAACCGGTGCTGTCGTACAGGCTCATCGCGACCTCGTTGCCGCCGAAGACGTTGAACATCATCGCCTCGTCCCCGCCCTGGCGGGTGGCCCACTCGCCGACGGTCATCGCGGCCCGGCCGTAGCCCTTGCCGCGGTGCTCCTCGTACACCTCCAGCGAGAAGCCGAAGGTCACGCCCGGCAGGAACCCGTGGTTCACCCAGCCCGTGCCGACCACCTGCCCGTCGGCCTCCAGCGCGTAGAAGGCGTGCCCCGGGGTGTGGAAGCCCTGCGGGAGGTGGCGGGCGAAGTCCTGGTCGGACTTCTCCTTGGCCTGCTCCGGGGTCAGGGCCCCGGCCCGGACGATGTCCGCGATGTAGGCGGCCTCCTCGCCGGCGTACCAGCCGGGGTACTCAGCCTCGGTGAGCCGGCGGACGTTCAGCCCGGCCGGCAGCTCGGGCCGCTCGGCCGCCGCGCGCATCCGGTTCTGTCCGCGTACGGGGTAGCCGGCGAAGACCCCGGCCGTGCCGCCGGATCCGTCCCCGGTCGGGCCTGCGGTTGCGTCGCCGGTCACGCCTCCCGTGACGCGGACCTCCACGCGCTCCGCGCCCCGCTCGGCGCACCACCGCTCGGCCCACTCGCGCCCCGCCGCTGCCGCCGCCGTCAGGTCGTGGATCCTGCCCACGGCCGACCCGCTGTCCTCGGACACCCCGACCGCGATCCACCCGGTGCCGTCCGTGGCCACCGTCCAGTCGTCGATCCCCTTCGACGCCCGCTCCAGCAGGGCCCGGGCCAGCGGCTCCGAGCACCCCGCCGCCCGGTACCCGGCCAGCACCCGCTCCTCGAACCCGCCCCGCCACTCGCCGTGGTCGGCGACTATCTCGATCCCGTTCATCCGCCCAGCCTAGGCAGGGGAGCCGACGGAATCCGCCGGTTTTTCCGGGCCTCCGATCCAGGCACCGATCCGGGCCCCGATCCGGGCCGCCGCCCCGGAGGGCCGCTCCGCGGAGCGGCCCTCGGATCGCCTCTCAGATCGCCTCTTTGCGCGTCAGGAAGTTGAACGAGAGCCACCCCGGCAGCACCGGCAGCCAGAACGTCATCAGCCGGAACAGCAGCACCGCCGAGATCGCCACCTGGTTCTCCAGCCCCGCCGCGATCAGGCCCAGCGTCAGCGTGGTCTCCACCGCGCCGATGCCGCCCGGCGTCGGCGCCGCCGAACCCAGCGCGTTGCCCGCCAGGAAGACGACCGCGATGCTCGCGTAGCTGATGGCCTCGCCGCCGCCGAACGCGCGGATCGAGGCGTCCAGGCACATGACGAAGCAGCCGGTCAGCAGCAGCATCCCGCCGATGCCCGTCAGCAGCTTCTGCGGCCGCTGCAGGACGTCCAGCATGCGCGGCACCACGCCCGCGAACAGCGCCCGCACCCGGGTCGCCACGAACTTGCGCAGGAACGGCACCGCCGTCACGACCAGCACCAGTACGGCCACCGTGAGCAGGCCGGCGATGACCGTCCTGGAGGGGGTCATCTCGGGGGTCTTCTCCGTCCCCGTCAGATAGCCGAAGGACAGCAGCAGCAGGATGTGGCTGGCCAGCCCGAAGAGCTGGGAGGCGCCGACACTGGCCACCGCCAGCCCCGGCCGGATGCCCGCCCGCTGGAGGAAGCGGGTGTTGAGCGCGACACCGCCGACCGCCGCGGGAGCCACCAGCTTCACGAAGGAGCCGGCGACCTGCGCCAGTACGGTCCGCAGGAACGGCACCCGCTCGGGCACGAAGCCCAGCAGGCTCATCGCCGCCGCGAAGTAGGTGAGCGCCGAGAAGGCCAGCGCCGCCCCGACCCAGCCCCACCGCGCCTCGGCGACGATCGTCGCGAAGTTCACGTGGGCGAGCTGCGTCAGCAGGAAGTACGCGCCGAAGGCACCCGCGATGAACGACACCAGCGTGCGCGGCCGGATGCGCTCCAGGCGGGCCGGCTCCACCGGCGCCTGCGGGCGGATCAGCAGCACCTGCTGGCGGATCTGGCTCAGCAGGTCCTCCTCGCGGGCCCCGTCGAGCGCGTCGTCCAGCGCCTTCTTCTCGGCCTTGCGGTCGGCGGCCGAGCGGGAGGCCGGCGAGGCGGAGTCGGCCTCGCGGGCCGCCTTCGCCGCCCGCGAGGACTCCAGTACCGCCTCCCGCTCGCGGTCCGCGCGCTCGCGCGCGAGCTTGCGCAGCGTCGCCCGCGTCGAGCGGCTCAGCGCGATCGGCTGGAGCAGCGGCAGGCAGTCCGCCACCGCGTCCGGGCCGAGCACCGACACCGCCGAGGCGACCGAGCGTTCGGCGCCGACCCGCAGGCCGAGGGTGGTGAGCAGCTGGGCGATGTCCATGCGGAGGACGAGGTCGCCCGCCGCGATCTCCCCGCCGCGCAGGTCGGTCAGGGTGACGCTGCCGGAACGATCCACCACGAGCGCGTCCCCGGTGAGCCGCCGGTGGGCGATCCGCCGCGACTGCAGGGCCCGTACCTGCTGCCACGCGTTGCGGCTCAGCCCGTCGGTGATCTCCTCGTCGGACAGCTGGTCCAGGCTCCGGCCGCCCAGGTGCTCGTAGACGAGCATCACGGCGTCCGGGCCCAGCTCGGAGGTGGCGATGAGCTTGGGCGCGTTGGCCCCGGCGGCGATGGCCGCGTACGCGAGCAGCGCCTCCTGCTCCAGCGCCTGGCGCAGCGACTGCAGGCTGCGCCGGGTGGTGATGCCGCGCAGGGTCAGGCGCCGCCAGACCCGGTAGTAGAAGCCCTGGGCCTGCTGCTCGCGGTCCACGACGGTGACGTCCAGCGGCGGGCCGTCCTCCAGGGTGACGTGGTAGCGCCGGCCCCGGTCGCTGACCTCGGCGCTGTCGGGCCCCTCGGGGGACTCCGCGCGCATCGCGCTGACCGGCTGGAAGCCGACCCGGCGGAGGCCCGCGAGGAGGTTCTGCCCGGTGGGCCGGACGTTCGGCGAGCCGACCGCGTACAGCGTTCCGTACGCGACGCTCCAGCCGATGAGCACGGTCAGGATGATCGAGAAGGGGGTGGTGTAGCCGCTGACCAGCATCGCGAAGGCGTCCAGCAGCAGGACCACCCACAGCGCGACCCGCCAGCGCGGCCGGCGCGTCATCCCGACGGCCGTCATGTACGCGATCACGGGCGCGAGGTAGCCGTGCACCGGATCGGTGAGGGCCCCGCCGACCCCGTTGGGCCGGGTCAGCGCCTCCTGGATGGTCTCGGAGGCGGCCTGGGAGACCCACAGGTCGGTGGCGAGGGTGACCCCGTGCGCGAGGACGGCGGCGAGCACGCCGTCGGCGATGCGCAGCCCGTCGCGCTTGATCAGCCGCTCGATGGCGAAGGCCACGGGCACGAGGAGCACGGCGATGCTGGACACGAGCCCGGCGACCTTGATCAGTACGTCCGGGGCCTGCCCCGTGCCGTTGCTGATGTCCTGCTCCAGGCCCGCGGTGGTCCGCTGGGCGAAGGCGGCGATGCCGAGGACCAGGGCGATGCCCAGGATGCCGACCAGGAGCCGGACGAGGTCGGACGGGCGGTGCACGCGGGCGGCCAGCAGCGGTTCGTCGACCTCGACCTGGTCGACGGCGGCAGGGGTGTGCTCGTGCGGGGCCCCGGGCGCCGCGGAGGCCTTGGCGTCTTCCGCGTCTTCGGCGCCCCTGGAGTCCCCGGCGTCTCTGGAGTCTCCGTCCGGAGGACTCACACCCTGCTCCCTTCCCGTCACTACCGTCTCTTCTTGATCACGTATCACGCGTCACCGCCCGGAAGATGGTGGCACGGACTGACGGCCGTCCGGGGCATCAGGGTGCGAGCCGGTGTGGAACCAGAGCCTCCGCACTCTTGTCGTTCCCGTGCGGCACCATGGGCCGAATGAGCGAAGAGCTGCCGGCGTACGCGGAGCGGGTGCTGGAGGCGGCCGAGCGGATTCCGCCCGGCCGGGTGATGACGTACGGCGACGTCGCGGAATGGCTCGACGAGGGGGGACCCCGTCAGGTCGGCCGCGTCATGGCGCTGTACGGGGGAGCGGTGCCCTGGTGGCGGGTGGTGCGGGCGGACGGCCGGCCGCTGCCCGGCAGCGAGCTGCGCGCGCTGGAGCACTACCGCGCCGAGGCCACCCCGCTGCGCCTGACCGGCGCCGGCGAACCGCGCCTGGACATGCGGCGGGCGCGCTGGGACGGGGACGCCGGGGGTACAGCGCGGGACGAAGCTCACATGTGACAGCTTCGGCCATGCGGGGCCCGAGCGGGCGGTCGAAGGGACGTACGAAGCCCCGTACGAGGGATGCGTGGGACCGGATGGCACTGCGCGGGGCGCGCGGGTTGCCGTAGCGTTGCCTCTTCGGCTTCGGCCGGCACCACCGCGACGACCGCAGACCCACCAGGACCGGCACCCCACGTGAACACCTCTTCCTCCGACGGCCACCGCTCCGAGCGGCGGCGTATGCGGACCCCCGACGCGTACCGCCTGGTGCGCACCGGGCCGCAGCGGGTGGATCCCCCTGTGCTGGACGCAGCGCAGCGCGCGGTGGTTGACCACGCCGGCGGACCTCTGCTGGTCCTCGCCGGACCGGGCTCCGGCAAGACGACCACGCTGGTCGAGGCGGTCGCCGCCCGCGTCGAGGCCGGCACCGACCCCGCCCGCGTCCTGATCCTCACCTTCAGCCGCAAGGCCGCGGTGGAACTGCGCGACCGTACCGCCCTGCGCCTCGGCGGCGCCCGCGCCCCGCAGGCCACCACCTTCCACTCCTTCTGCTACGGACTGGTCCGCGCCCACCAGGACACCGACCTGTTCGCGGACCCGCTGCGACTGCTGTCCGGTCCGGAGCAGGACGTCATGGTCCGCACCCTGCTGGAGGGCCAGCGCCGGATCCGCTCGATCCGCTGGCCGGACGACCTGCGGGCCGCGCTGACCACGCGGGGCTTCGCCGACGAGGTCCGCGCGGTCCTGGCCCGCGCCCGCGAGCTGGGCCTGGGCCCCGCCGCCCTCTCGGACTTCGCCTCCCGCATCGGCCGGCCCGACTGGAAGGCCGCCGCGGCCTTCCTCTCCGAGTACCTCGACGTCCTGGACCTCCAGGGCACCCTGGACTACGCCGAACTCCTCCACCGCGCGGTGCTGCTGGCGGAGCGCACGCCCGAGGTGTCCTCCCTGTACGACGTGATCTACGTCGACGAGTACCAGGACACGGACGCCTCGCAGCTGCGCCTGCTGCGCGCGCTGGCCGGTCCCGGCGGCCGGCTCACCGCCTTCGGCGACCCGGACCAGTCGATCTACGCCTTCCGCGGCGCGGACATCAACAACATCCTGGACTTCGAGGCGTCCTTCCCGGGAGCGTCCGTCCGCGCCCTGACGGTCTCCCGCCGCTCCTCCTCCGCCCTCCTGGCCGCCACCCGGCAGCTGACGACCCGCATGCCGATGCCGCGCCTGCCCTCGGCGGCGGTACGGGCCCACCGCGCGCTCGCCTCGACCCGCGAGGGCGGCCGGGTCGAGGTGTTCACCTACCCGACGGCCGGCGCGGAACTGGACAACATCGCCGACATCCTGCGCCGGGCCCACCTGGAGGAGGGCGTGCCGTGGCAGGACATGGCCGTCCTGGTCCGCGCGGGCGGCCGCACCCTCCCGCAGATGCGCCGCGCCCTGATCGCGGCGGGCGTCCCGGCCGAAACGGACGGCACGGACACCCCCCTCCGCCACGAACCGGCGATAGCCCCCCTCCTCACAGCCCTCCGCACCCTGGCCCTGACGGGCCCGGACACGGGCCTGGATCCGGGCCCCGAGACGGGCCCCGGTGCGGGCTCCGAGCCGGGTCCTGAGGCGGGCCCCGACGCGGGCTCCGAGACGGACCTAGGCGCGGGCTCGGGCACGGGCCCCAGCGCCGGACTCGCCCCGACCACGACCCCCGACCCTGCCTCCGGCCCCCTCGCCGACGCGTCGGCCTCCGACGTCGGCCGGCTCTCCGACGACTGGGTCGCCCAAGGCGGTACCGGCGCCGACGCGGCGGACGCGCCGGCCTCCGGCGCGGACCGCCTCGCCGACGGAGTCGGCGGTGTCGTCGACGCCCGGGTGGGCGAGCTCGCTCGCAACCTCGGGGCGGGTGGGCGGGAAACCTCCCCCGCCGCCGGGGACAGCCCCGCCGGGGACGTTCCAGCTGCCGTCGAGTCCGGCCGGGCCGGCGACGGCCATGACGCCGGGTGGATCGGGGTCGAGGCCGCGCTCGTGCTGCTCGCCTCGCCGCTCGGGGGGATGGACTCCGCCGATCTGCGGCGCCTCGGGCGCGCGCTGCGCGACGAGGAGCGGGCCGCCGGGATCAAGACCCCGGCGCCCTCCGACGTCCTGCTCGCCCGCGCCCTCGCGGAGCCCGAGCGGCTCGTCGCGCACGACCCCGCCTACGCCCGCGGAGCGCAACGCCTCGGGCTGCTGCTGCGCAAGGCCCGCGAGCTCCTCGCCGGCGGCGGCACCGCCGAAGAGGTCCTGTGGACCCTCTGGGACGGCACCCCCTGGCCCCAGCGCCTGGAGCGCAGCGCCCGCCGCGGCGGCCCCGCCGGCCGCAACGCCGACCGCGACCTCGACGCCGTCTGCGCGCTCTTCGACACCGCCGCCCGCGCGGAGGAACGTACCGGCGGCGCGGGCGCCCTCAACTTCCTCGAACAGCTCGAGGCCGAGGACATCGCGGGCGACACCCTGACCGCCAAGGCCACCCGCCGCGAAGCCGTCCGCCTCATGACCGCCCACCGCTCCAAGGGCCTGGAGTGGGGACTCGTCGTCGTCGCCGGCGTCCAGGAAGGGCTCTGGCCCGACCTGCGCCGCCGCGGCTCCCTCCTCGAAGCCGACCGCATCGGACGCGACGGCCTCGCCGAACCCCTCACCCCCGGCGCACTCCTCGCCGAGGAACGCCGCCTCTTCTACGTCGCCGCCACCCGCGCCCGCGACCGCCTCGTCGTCACCGCCGTCAAGGCCCCCGCCGACGACGGCGACCAGCCCTCCCGCTTCCTCACCGAGCTCGGCGTACCGGTCAAGGACGTCACCGGCCGCCCCCGCCGCCCCCTCGCCGTGCCCGCGCTCGTCGCCGAGCTCCGCGCCACCACCGTCGACCCCGACGCCTCGCCCGCGCTGCGCGAGGCCGCCGCCCGGCGCCTGGCCCGCCTCGCCGTGCTCACCGACGACGAGGACCGCCCGCTCGTCCCCGCCGCCCACCCGCAGCGCTGGTGGGGCCTGTACGAGCCCACCCGCAGCAGCGTCCCGCTCCGCGACCGGGACCGGCCCGTCGCCCTGTCCGGCTCCGCCCTGGACCAGCTCGCCAACACCTGCTCCCTCCAGTGGTTCCTGGGCCGCGAGGTCAAGGCCGACGCCCCCTCCACCGCCGCCCAGGGCTTCGGCAACGTCGTGCACGTCCTCGCCGACGAGGTCGCCTCCGGCCGCACCCCCGCCGACCTCGCCGTCCTGATGGAACGCCTCGACACCGTCTGGGACTCGCTCGCCTTCGACGCCCCCTGGAAGTCGCGGCAGGAGAAGGACAACGCCCGCGCCGCCCTGGAGCGCTTCCTGCGCTGGCACACCACCGACCGCGGGGGCCGGGCTTCCGTGGCCACGGAGCACGACTTCGACGTCACCCTCGAGGCGGGCGAGTACGCCGTCCGCGTCCGGGGGTCCATGGACCGGGTCGAGGCGGACCCGCAGGGGCGCGCGTACGTCGTCGACTTCAAGACCGGCAAGTCCTCGCCGACGAAGAACGAGGTCGACCGCCACCCGCAGCTCGCCGTCTACCAGCTCGCCGTGCGCGAGGGAGCCGTGGACGAGGTCTTCGACGGCCTGCGCCCCGAACCGGGCGGCGCCGAGCTCGTCCAACTGCGCCAGGGCGCCGCCCAGCGCGACGGCGGGGACACCGTCCCCAGGATCCAGGCGCAGCAGGCACTGGAGGGCGGCGCCTCCGGCGAATGGGTCGGCGACCTGCTCGCCACCGCCGCCGGCCGGGTCCTCGAAGAGCGCTTCGCCCCCGCCCTCGGCAAGCACTGCGACCACTGCTCCTTCCGCGCCTCGTGCAGCGCCCGCCCCGAAGGCCGCCAGACGGTCGAGTAGGCGGCGCTGCCGGACCGCGCAGCGGCCGGGCGGCACCAGCCCGGCGGACGCGGGCGGCGGGGAGTGTCGGTGGGGGCGGCTAGCCTTTTTACGTGTCCGCGCGTCCGCCCGCCTCCCCGGTCCTCACCGATCCCGAGCAGCTCAAGGAGCTCCTGGGGATCCCCTTCACGCCCGAACAGATGGCCTGCGTCACCGCCCCGGCCGCCCCCCAGGTCATCGTCGCCGGCGCGGGCTCCGGCAAGACCACCGTCATGGCCGCCCGCGTGGTGTGGCTGGTCGGCACCGGCGCGGTCGCACCCGAACAGGTCCTCGGGCTGACCTTCACCAACAAGGCCGCCGGCGAGCTCGCCGAGCGTGTACGGGGGGCCCTCGCGCGGGCCGGCATCAGCGATCCGGACCCCTCCCCGGCCGAGGCCGACTCCGTCGGCGGCGAGCCGCGCATCTCCACGTACCACGCCTTCGCCGGACAGCTCCTCAAGGACCACGGCATGCGGATCGGGCTGGAGCCCAGCGCCCGGCTGCTCGCCGACGCCACCCGCTTCCAGCTCGCCGCCCGGGTGCTCCGCGAGGCCCCCGGGCCGTATCCGGCGCTCACCAAATCCCTTCCCGACCTGGTCAGCGACCTGCTCGCGCTCGACGGGGAGCTCTCCGAGCACCTCGTACCGCCGGAGCGGCTGCGCGCGTACGACACCGACCTGCTCTCCGTCCTCGCGGACACCAAGCTGAGCAACGAGGACCTGCGCAAGGTGCCCGAGGCCGTACGCGGCCGCCTCGAACTGCTGGAGCTGACCGAGCGCTACCGCGCCGCCAAACGCTCCCGCGACCTCCTCGACTTCAGCGACCAGATAGCCCTCTCCGCGCAGCTGGCCACCACCCGGCCCGAGGTCGGGGCGCTGCTGCGCGAGGAGTTCCGGGTCGTCCTGCTCGACGAGTACCAGGACACCTCCGTCGCGCAGCGGCTGCTGCTGTCCGGACTGTTCGGCGGGGGCACCGGGCACGCGGTGACCGCCGTCGGCGACCCCTGCCAGGCCATCTACGGCTGGCGCGGCGCCTCCGTGGCCAACCTCGACGACTTCCCCGAGCACTTCCCGCACGCCGACGGCAGCCCCGCCACCCGCTTCTCCCTCAGCGAGAACCGGCGCAGCGGCGGCCGCCTCCTCGAACTGGCCAACGAGCTCGCCGAGCCGCTGCGCGCGATGCACGAGGGCGTCGAGGCCCTGCGCCCCGCGCCGGGCGCCGAGTACGACGGCACGGTGCGCTGCGCGCTGCTGGAGACCCACGAGCAGGAGCTCGACTGGCTCGGCGACTCCGTCGCCCACCTGGTCCGCACGGGAACGGAGCCGCGCGAGATCGCCGTCCTGTGCCGCTCGGCCGGGGACTTCGCGCGCATCCAGGCGGTGCTGGTCGAGCGGGACGTCCCCGTCGAGGTGGTCGGGCTCGCCGGTCTCCTGCACCTCCCGGAGGTCGCCGACCTCATCGCCGTCTGCGAGGTCCTCCAGGACCCGGGCGCCAACGCCTCCCTGGTCCGGCTGCTCATCGGGCCGCGCTGGCGGATCGGCGCGCGGGACCTGGCGCTGCTGGGCCGCCTGGCGCGCACGCTGATCGCCCGGGCGCCGGGCGGCGGCGGGGACGACGACCGTCTGGCGGCGGCGGTGGAGGGCGTCGACCCGGCGGAAATCGTGTCGCTGGCGGACGCGCTGGAAACGTTCCTGGACGGCTCGACGTCCGGCTCGGGCTCGGGTTCCGGCTCCGGCTCCGGTTCGGGTTCCGGTCCCGCCGAGCTGCCGTTCTCCGCCGCCGCCCGGGTCCGGTTCGCGCACCTGGCGCAGGAGCTGCGCGACCTGCGGCGTTCGCTCTCGGACCCCCTGATGGACGTCCTCCACCGCGTCCTGTCGACGACCGGCCTCGACGTGGAGCTGGCCGCGTCCCCGCACGCGCTGGCGGCCCGCCGCAGGGAGACCCTGTCGAGCTTCATGGACGTGGCGGCCGGCTTCGCCTCCCTCGACGGCGAGGCCTCCCTGCTGGCCTTCCTCGGCTTCCTGCACACGGCGGCCCAGTACGAAAAGGGCCTGGACCATGCCCTCCCCGGCGGGGAGAACACGGTCAAGGTGCTCACGGCCCACAAATCCAAGGGCCTGGAGTGGGACGTGGTCGTGGTCCCCGACCTCTGCGCGGGCTCGTTCCCGAAGGAGAAGGCCCCCGAGGCCTGGACCTCGTACGCGAAGGTCCTCCCGTACGCCCTGCGCGGCGACGCGCCGACCCTCCCGCCCACCCCGGAGTGGACCGCGGCCGGCCTGAAGTCCTTCAAGTCGGCCCTCAAATCCCACAAGGCGGTGGAGGAACTCCGCCTCGGCTACGTCACCTTCACCCGCCCCCGCTCCCTCCTCCTCGCGTCGGGCCACTGGTGGGGCCCGACGCAGAAGAAGCGGCGCGGCCCCTCCGCCTTCCTCACCGCCCTGTACGACCACTGCGTGGCGGGCCACGGGGAGATCGAAGCCTGGGCCGACACCCCCGCGCCGGACGCCGAGAACCCGGCCCTGGCCACGGAGTCCACCCCGGACCACTCCTGGCCCCTCCCGCTGGACCCCGAGTCCCTGGCCCTGCGCCGAGCGGCCGCGGCCCTGGTCGAATCCCACCTCACGACACCCCCACCCCGGACCGACCCCGAGACCACCTACCTCTGGCCCCCGGCCTGCGAAGACCCCGCCTACGACCAGGAACCCGAAGACCACCCCTGGCCGGAGCCCGAGCCCTGGGCCGAGGCCACGCCGCGCCCCGCCGAGGACGACCCGTGGCCGGAGCCCGAGGACTGGGCCGGGGCCGCGCCGCGCCCCGCCGCGCCCGGCGACGACGACCTGTGGCCGGAGGCCGAAGGCTGGGCGCGGCCCGCGCCGCGCCCCAGTGCCCCCGGCGACGACGACCTGTGGCCCGAGGACGGGGACCGGGCGCGGCCCGTGCCGCGTTCCGACGGCCTCACCCCCGAGGAGGCCCGCGCCATCGCCTCATGGGACCGCGACCTGGACGCCCTGGAGGGCGAGCTCCGCCGCGCCAGGGCGGCCGTCCGCGACGTGGAGCTCCCCTCCGCGCTCTCCGCCAGCCAGCTGCTGCGCCTCGCCGCCGACGAGCAGGGCTTCGTACGCGAGCTCGCCCGCCCCATGCCCAAGCCCCCGCAGCCCGCGGCGCGCCAGGGCACCCGCTTCCACGCCTGGGTGGAGTCCCGGTTCGAGGAGCTCCCCCTCCCGCTCCTCGACGTCCTCGACCCCGCCGCCGAGCTCCCCGGCGCCGGCTCCGGACAGGACATCGCCGACGAGGCCGACCTGGAGTCCCTGAAGGCGGCCTTCGAGCGGAGCGAGTACGCCGACCGCACCCCGTACCGCATGGAGGTCCCGGTCCAGCTGACCCTCGCGGGCCGGGTGATCCGTGGCCGGATCGACGCCGTGTACCGCGGCCCCGACGGCACGTACGAGATCGTCGACTGGAAGACCGGCCGGACCGCCGAGGCGGACCCCCTCCAGCTCGCCGTCTACCGCCTGGCCTGGTCGGAGGCCACGAACACCCCCCTCGACGAGGTCACCGCCGCCTTCCTGCACGTCCGCAGCGGCCGCGTCGTCCGCCCCCGCAACCTCCCCGGCCGCGCCCGCCTTGAGCAGATCCTCCAAGGCAAATCGGACACGGAAAGCACCTACCGAACAGAAGGCTAGGCTCGTATCCATGAGCGACACCCCGGCGGACAGCGTCGTCCGCGCGTACATCGACACGCACCGCGCCGCCTTTCTCGACGACCTCGCGGAGTGGCTGCGCATCCCCTCCGTCTCGGCCCAGCCCGAGCACGCGGACGACGTACGGCGCAGCGCCGACTGGCTCGCCGCGAAGCTGAAGGAGACCGGTTTCCCGGTCACCGAGGTCTGGTCCACGGGGACCGAGGCCGCCCCCGGCGCGCCCGCCGTCTTCGCCCAGTGGCCGAGCGAGGACCCCGCGGCCCCGACCGTCCTGGTCTACGGGCACCACGACGTGCAGCCCGCCGACCTCGCCGACGGCTGGCACACCGACCCGTTCGAGCCGGTGATCAAGGACGGCCGGATGTACGGGCGCGGCGCCGCCGACGACAAGGGCCAGGTGTTCTTCCACACCCTCGGCGTGCGCGCGCACCTCGCCGCGACCGGCGCGTCCGCCCCCGCCGTGAACCTCAAGCTGATCATCGAGGGCGAGGAGGAGTCGGGCTCCCCGCACTTCCGCGCCCTGGTCGAGCGCGAGGCGACGCGCCTCGCCGCCGACATCGTGATCGTCTCCGACACCGGAATGTGGTCCGAGACCACCCCCACCGTCTGCACCGGCATGCGCGGCGTGGCCGACTGCGAGATCGACCTGTTCGGCCCGGACCAGGACATCCACTCGGGTGCCTTCGGCGGTGCCGTGCCGAATCCGGCCACCGTCGCGGCCCGCATCGTCGCGGCCCTGCACGACGAGGACGAGCGGGTCACGATCCCCGGCTTCTACGACAACATCGCCGAGCTCACGGACGCCGAGCGCGAGCTGATCGCCGAGCTCCCCTTCGACGAGAGCGAGTGGCTCCGTACGGCCAAGTCGTACGCGGCCGCCGGCGAGGCCGGCTACTCCACGCTGGAGCGCGTCTGGGCCCGTCCGACCGCCGAGGTCAACGGCATCGGCGGCGGCTACCAGGGCCCCGGCGGGAAGACCATCGTGCCCGCCTCCGCGCACCTGAAGCTGTCGTTCCGCCTGGTCTCCGGGCAGGACCCGTACGCGATCGAGGCCGCCGTCGCGCGGTGGGTCGCCGAGCGCGTCCCGGACGGAATCCGGTCCGCCGTCACCTTCGGCGCCCCGACCCGGCCGTGCCTGACCCCGCTGGACCACCCGGCGCTGCAGTCGGTCGTCCGGGCCATGGGACGGGCCTTCGGCCAGAAGATCCGCTTCACCCGCGAGGGCGGCTCCGGGCCGGCGGCGGACCTCCAGGACGTGCTGCACGCCCCCGTACTGTTCCTCGGGATCTCCGTGCCCTCCGACGGCTGGCACTCGCCGAACGAGAAGGTGGAGCTCGATCTGCTCGCCAAGGGAGTCGAGACGACGGCGTACCTCTGGGGCGACCTGGCCGCCCACTGGAAGCCGGCCGGACCCGCCTGAGCCCTCGCCCGCCGCCACCGTCACCGCCCGCCGCACACCCGTCCTGCTGAGCCTGCCTGTGTCCCACCACCGGGGGAGTTGGAAGTACCTGTGAGCACCCATACCGAGCACGAGCGCCCGATCTCGCTCGCCGCGCCCAGCGGCATCGACCGGGCAGCGCACCACCGCCTCGACGAGGCGTGGCTCGCCGCAGCCTGGAGCCACCCGAGCACCCGCGTCTTCGTGGTCTCGGGCGGCCAGGTCCTGATCGACGACACCGCCGACGGCGGCACCGGCATCGTGATGACCCCGGCCTTCGAGGCCCCGGTCACCGAGACCCACCGGTACTTCCTGGGCACCGACGAGGACGGCGTACGGTACTTCGCGCTGCAGAAGGACTCGCTGCCCGGCCGCATGGACCAGTCGGCCCGCCCGGCCGGCCTGCGCGAGGCCGGGATGCTGCTCTCCCCGCGGGACGCCGGGCTGATGGTGCACGCGGTGGCGCTGGAGAACTGGCAGCGCATGCACCGCTTCTGCTCCCGCTGCGGCGAGCGCACGGTGGTCGCGGCGGCCGGGCACATCCGCCGCTGCCCGGGCTGCGGCGCCGAGCACTACCCGCGCACCGACCCGGCCGTGATCATGCTGGTCACGGACGAGCAGGACCGCGCGCTGCTGGGCCGCCAGGTGCACTGGCCGGAGGGGCGCTTCTCGACGCTGGCCGGCTTCGTGGAGCCGGGCGAGTCCATCGAGCAGTCCGTCATCCGCGAGGTGTGGGAGGAGGCGGGCGTCAGGGTCGGCGAGGTCGACTACATCGCCAGCCAGCCCTGGCCGTTCCCGTACAGCCTGATGCTGGGCTTCACGGCCCGCGCCACCACCTCCGAGATCACGGTCGACGGCGAGGAGATCCAGGAGGCCCGCTGGTTCTCCCGCGAGGACCTGCGCGCGGCGATCGAGACGGGCGAGGTGCTGCCGCCCGCGGGCATCTCCATCGCGGCCCGGCTGGTCGAGCTCTGGTACGGACAGCCGCTGCCGCGGCCGAAGGCCTAGCCGTCCGGCGGCCCGTCGGCTGTCGGGTTCGTCACAGCAGAAGGCCCCCGCCGAGGCGGGGGCCTTTCTTGCCGGATCGGCGGATCAGACGGCGAGGGCCTGCTTGACCTGGGCCAGGCTCGGGTTCGTCATGACGGACTCGCTGCCGGCGGAGGACTTCACGAGGACGGTGGGAACCGTCTGGTTGCCGCCGTTCGCCTTCTCCACGAACGCCGCGGACTCCGGGTCCAGCTCGATGTTGATCTCGTTGTAGGCGATGCCTTCCCGGTCCAGCTGCTTCTTCAGCCGGTTGCAGTAGCCGCACCAGGTCGTGCTGTACATCGTGACGGTGCCCGTGTCCTGCATGCTGCGGTCTCCTTTGTGAAGGCTCGTTGGTCCGAGTACTCGAACGTACGGGACCGCCCGGCCATTCCCCGGCCCCGCATTGCGCACCGGTACGACCGGCGGGGCGGGCCTGTGGACAAGTTTCCCGCCCTCCCCACGAGACCTGGCAGCATGGCGGGGTGACAGCAGCAACGCACTCCTCATCCTTCACGGCCGGCGCCGACTCGGCCGACGCGGTGCTCCTGGGCCTGGACCCGGAGCAGCGCGAGGTCGCGACGACCCTGCGCGGGCCGGTGTGCGTGCTGGCGGGCGCCGGTACTGGCAAGACCCGGGCGATCACCCACCGCATCGCCTACGGGGTCCGGTCCGGGCAGCTGATGCCGGCGAGCGTGCTGGCCGTCACCTTCACCAACCGCGCCGCGGGCGAGATGCGCGGCCGCCTGCGCGAGCTCGGCGCCGGCGGGGTGCAGGCGCGCACGTTCCACTCCGCCGCCCTGCGCCAGCTCCAGTACTTCTGGCCGAAAGCGGTCGGCGGCGACGTGCCCCGGCTGCTGGAGCGCAAGATCCAGTTCGTCGCGGAGGCGGGCGCGCGCTGCCGCATCCGCCTCGACCGCAACGAGCTGCGCGACGTCACCGGCGAGATCGAGTGGGCGAAGGTCACCCAGACCGTGCCCGCGGACTATCCCGCGGCCGCCCTCAAGTCCGGCCGCGAGGCCCCCCGGGACCTGGCCGAGATCGCCCAGATCTACGGGACGTACGAACAGCTCAAGCGTGACCGCGGCATGATCGACTTCGAGGACGTGCTCCTCCTCACCGTCGGCATCCTGCAGGACCGCCACGACATCGCCGAGCAGATCCGCAGCCAGTACCAGCACTTCGTGGTGGACGAGTACCAGGACGTCAGCCCGCTCCAGCAGCGGCTGCTCGACCTCTGGCTCGGCGAGCGCGACAGCCTCTGCGTCGTCGGCGACGCCAGCCAGACGATCTACTCCTTCACCGGCGCCACCCCCGACCACCTGCTGAACTTCCGCACCAAGTACCCGCAGGCCACGGTGGTCAAGCTGGTCCGCGACTACCGCTCCACCCCCCAGGTGGTCCACCTCGCCAACGGGCTCCTCGCCCAGGCCAAGGGGCGCGCCGCAGAGCACCGCCTGGAGCTGATCTCCCAGCGCGAGACCGGCCCCGACCCGGTCTACGCCGAGTACCCCGACGAGCCCGCCGAGGCCGAGGGCGTCGCCCGCCGGATCCGCGACCTGATCGCCGCCGGTGTCCCGGCCGGCGAGATCGCCGTGCTCTACCGCATCAACGCCCAGTCCGAGGTCTACGAACAGGCCCTCGCCGACGCGGGCGTCCCGTACCAGCTGCGGGGGGCCGAGCGCTTCTTCGAGCGCGCCGAGGTGCAGAAGGCGATCCTCGCGCTGCGCGGAGCCGCCCGCTCCGGCGGCAACGACCGGCTCCTCGACGACGTCGTGGAACTCGGCTCCCAGGTCCGGGCCGTGCTCAGCTCCACCGGCTGGACCGGCGAACCGCCCGCCGGCTCCGGCGCCGTGCGCGACCAGTGGGAATCGCTGGCCGCGCTGGTCCGCCTCGCCGAGGACTTCGCCCGCGCCCGGCCGGGCGCCACCCTGTCCGACCTGACGGCCGAGCTGGACGAGCGCAAGGCCGCCCAGCACGCCCCGACCGTCCAGGGCGTCACCCTCGCCTCCCTGCACGCGGCCAAGGGCCTGGAGTGGGACGCCGTGTTCCTCGCCGGCCTGACCGACGGCATGATGCCGATCACCTACGCCAAGACCGACGAGCAGATCGAGGAGGAGCGCCGGCTGCTCTACGTCGGCGTCACCCGCGCCCGGCACCACCTGACGCTCTCCTGGGCCCTCTCCCGGGCTCCGGGCGGCCGGGGCTCCCGAAGGCCCAGCCGCTTCCTGAACGGCCTGCGTCCGGGCTCCGTGGCCCCGGGAACCAAGGCGGGCGGTCCGGCCGAGGTCCTGGGGGCCCGCAAGCGGGGCCGCCGCGGCCCGGTCCTGTGCCGGGTCTGCGGCAAGACCCTGACCGAGGCCGGCGAGCTGAAGCTGATGCGCTGCGAGGACTGCCCGTCCGACATGGACGAAGGACTCTACGAGCGGCTGCGCGACTGGCGCGCCGTCCAGGCGAAGGACCAGGGCATGCCCGCCTACTGCGTCTTCACGGACAAGACGCTGATGGCGATCGCGGAGGCCTCGCCCGCGGAGGCGGGAGAGCTCTCGATGATCTCCGGAGTGGGCGGTCGCAAGCTCGAGCGGTACGGAGCCGACGTGCTGGCCATCTGCGCAGGTCGGGAGCCGGAGGGGGAAGATCCTGACGACGCGTAGAAACTCGTCGGAAAAATAGTTTGCACATGCCCAGCGAATCCCCATAGGTTCTTAGCAACGGAAACGGTGGCTTCTCCGAAGCCCTGGATCCGTGCTGTACTTATCCGAATACGCATGGGACGAGGCCTCCGGGCCGAGTCCCCGAGACGCCGAGAGGAGGCGAGACCAGTGACCAGCTTCATGACGACCATCAAAATGACCGATCGCTCGGTCGCCGCTTCCTGCACGCTCGGCTCCTCCTCGCTCCTTCCGCTCACGGGTACCGGTCTGTCCGCGATTTGCCTCGCCGACAGCCCTGTCCTGGCCGCCGCGCCCGCCGCGCTGCTGGTCAGTGAGCGCAATGAGCGACCGACCCAGGCACCGGTGGCAGTACTGGCAGCGGAAGCCCAGGCGCATGGCGCCTATGGCTTCGCGGCCTCCGCCGGTGCCGCCAGGGCCGGATTCAAGACGCAGACGAAGCAGCAGCACCACCTGATGTGGGCCTTCCGTGGGCTCGAACCCTGGAGTGATCCAGCCTGATCGCATGATCAGGCCGGCGCCTTCAGGGCCGCGGAACCCCACCCGGGATCCGCGGCCCTTCTGTTTGTCCCCGAACAGGGACGACGGAGCGAAGGGGCCTCGGGACTGGCAAGACCAGAGGTACCCAGCCGCCCCCGGCCAACCGGCCGGAACGACTAGACGACAAAGACGAGGAAGAAAACACCGTGCAACTCGAAGCGCACGCCCCGTCCGTACCGCAGACCCAGACTCTCTCCCCGCCCGCAGTCCCGGAGGACTCCACCTTGACTCCCCTCACCGCGCTGACCGCGCTCGACGACGCCATCGAGAACCTCGGCGTACCCGTTGCCTGCCGTACCTACGACCCCGAGGTCTTCTTCGCCGAGTCCCCGGCGGACGTCGAGTACGCGAAGTCCCTCTGCGCCAGCTGCCCGCTGGTCGAGGCCTGCCTCGCCGGTGCGCTCGAGCGCCGCGAGCCCTGGGGCGTCTGGGGTGGCGAGCTCTTCGTCCAGGGCGTCGTCGTAGCCCGGAAGCGCCCCCGTGGCCGTCCGCGCAAGAACCCGGTTGTCGCGGCATGACCGCCAACGGAACCATCGACCGCCCCCTCACGCACGACCCCCTGAAGCAGGCCCTCATGTCCCCCCACGCCACCACGAGCGAGCAGCCGCACGGCTCCGCCACCGCAGACTTCATCACCGCAGGCGCGATCACCTCGCGTCAGAACAGGACCCGCGAAATGCAACTCATCCCAGAAGCCATGGCTCGTGCCCATATGGCCGACCGTATGCGTGAGGTCGACGTCGAGCGTCGCGCCCTGCGCGTGGTCGCCGCGCGGCGCATGCAGCGGCGAGCCGAGCGCGTCTCGCTGCGCGCCCGCCGCGCGCTGGCCATGGCCGTCATGCACTAAGAGCGCCACATGCGGCCGGGAGTCTCCGCTCCCGGCGCGGCACCCCGGGGGG
>NZ_JBSGXB010000055.1:0-31331 GCF_053609185.1 Streptomyces sp. NPDC054956
CGCGTACGGCGGAGTACGAGCCCGCGAAGCCGATCCCTGCGATGACGACGGCTCCGGCGACCACGACACCGATCAATATCCGGTGCGTACGAGTCAGCTGCATCGCGGCCACCCGCGATCCCCTCCCCTTTGTCCCCATGTACCCATGTACTCATCGAGCTACGGCAGGGCACAGCGTACGCGCGTACGGGTGACCGGACGTCGCCGGTCCGGTCACCGTTCGGGAGCGCTTGTTACTCGACTAGGACTTGGCCGGGGCGGGCGACTGCTCGGGCTGCTTCTGCTGGTTGGCGGCCTCGACCGAGGCGACCGTCTCCTTCGCCGCCGCGATGGCGTCCTGGAGCAGCTTCGCGTGGTCGGGAGCGTCCGCGCCCTCGTAGGCCGCACCGTTGTAGTCGAGGGTGATGATCACGTTGTGCGTGCGGGCGATGACCGTCGTGTTGGCGAAGTCACCGTCCTTCTTGGTGTTGAAGGTGAAGGACGTGGCCTGGTCGCCGATGCCGCCCGCCGCCTCCGGCTTCATGTTCTCCGCGCCCTCGACGGCCTTCGCCTTCTCGACCTGCTTGGCGTACTCGTCCTCGGCGCGCTTGCTGCCGTTGCCCACCGACGCGAGGGAGTCGTAGCGGACGAGGGAGATCGACAGCCAGCGGTACTGAGAGCCCTTCAGGCCGGCCTCGTCCAGGCCGTTCCAGGAGCAGCTGGCGCGGCTGGCCAGGTCGTTCGACTTCGCGGCCGTGCCGCCCGCGTCCTTCGCCTTCGGGACGATCGTCTCGATGGTCTTCGCGCCGACCGTCTTGCACGGCTCGGGCAGCGCGGCGTACACGGCCTTGTCCGGAGCCTTCGACTCCTTCGAGTTCGGCTTCGCGGACGAGGAGGATTCGGACTTCTTGCCGCTTTCGGCGCCCGAGTCCTTGCCCGAGTCGGACGAGCAGCCGGCGACCGTGAGGATCACCGGAACGGCTGCGCAGGCGAGGACGCGGGTGAGACGCGAGGCTGATCGGTGCATGATTCCTTCAGACGTTGTGGGTCTTCGTGCGGTCTGTGTACGGGCCGGTGGACCGGCCCCGTGGCGGGCGCGGGACCCGAGCAACGGTAGCCCGACCCGGCGCCCGGCTGCTGTGCGCGCCGTCACCCCGGGTGTGTGCGCCCCCTCGGGGCGGGCGCCGTCACTCGTTGAAACGGTCCACGAGGGCCTGGGCCAACTGCCGCGCCCTGTCCTGGGTTTCGCCGCTCGGCGGGACCGTACCGGGGAGCGCGGGCTGGACGCTGTACTCGACGGTGACGATGACATTCGAGGTACGGAACACAATCCGGACCGTGCGCGCCTGCGCGGCGGTGGCGCCGGCGGCACTGAGCTTGTCGTCGAGGAAGGCCTCGTTGCCGAGCCCTTCGAGGACGCGGGAGCCGAGCTCGACGGGGGCGGAGGGCGAGCCGGAGGGCGAGGGGCTGGTGCTCGCGCCGGCGCCCGTGCCCGGGGTCGCGCCCGGGGTCGTGCCCGGGGTCGGAGCCGGCGGGGAGGCGGGCGTGGCGGCGGGCGTCGGCGTCGGGCTGGGGGCCGGGCCGGGGAAGGGCAGGTGGGCGTCGGTGAGCTGGCGGATGTAGACCTGCCGCGCCTTGTCGTCGTCGCTGGTGGTGGCCCGGTCGTACGAGACCACGCGCTCGAAGACCACCGACAGCAGCCTGGTCTCGGTCGGCGTCTGCGCGGTCCAGCGGCAGCCGACGCGCCGGTCGGCGTCGTACGAGGGGTCCGCGGTCCCGGCGTAGAGCGCCTCCCGGGCTTCGGGGGCGAGGGCGTCGGCGACGGGGAGCATCGCCTTGACCTTCTTGGGGTCGACGGCCTTGCATGGCATGGGCAGGCTCCGGTACTTGCCGGGCTGCGCGACCGTACCGGCGTTGCTGCCCGCCTTCGAGTCGCTGGTGATCCCGTCCCCGCCGCCGTCGGTGCACGCGGTGAGGCCGACGGTGAGGGCGGTGAGCACCGCGAGGCCTGGCAGGGCTGCACGTACCGTCTTGCGCTGCACGTTCCACCGGCTCCCTTCGGAAAATGCGTTGCCGCGGCTCGGGCGCGGATGGACACAATGTCTATCGCACACGCTGGTGCTGGCGCCGGTCTCCTGTCGTATTTGGGACCAAGAGCGAGGCTTTTTGCGTATTGAGACTTTTCTGCGGTTAACGGGGTGTTGAGGCCAAAATGTCGTATGTAGAGGTGCCCGGGGCGAAGGTCCCCATCCGGATGTGGACCGACCCGGCGTCGGTCGAGGACAGTGCGATGCGCCAGCTGCAGAACACCGCCGGCCTTCCGTGGATCAAGGGTCTGGCCGTCATGCCGGACGTCCACTACGGCAAGGGCGCGACGGTCGGCTCGGTCATCGCCATGAAGGACGCGGTCTGTCCGGCGGCGGTGGGAGTCGACATCGGCTGCGGCATGTCGGCGGTCAAGACCTCCCTGACGGCGAACGACCTCCCGGGCGACCTCTCCGGCCTGCGCTCGCAGATCGAGCGGGCGATCCCGGTGGGGGCGGGGATGCACCGGGAGGCGGTGGATCCGGGGCGGCTGTACGGGTTCTCGGAGAACGGGTTCGGGGATCTGTGGGAGCGCTTCGACTACATCGCGGATGCGGTGAAGTTCCGGCGGGACCGGGCGATGCGGCAAATCGGAACGCTCGGATCCGGAAATCATTTCGTTGAAGTTTCAACTGACATGTCCGGGTCGGTTTGGCTCATGCTGCACTCAGGGTCCCGGAACATCGGCAACGAGCTGGCGGACTTCCACATCAACGTGGCCAGAGGGCTCTCGCACAACCAGGGCCTGATCGATCGCGACCTTGCGGTGTTCCTCGCGGCGACGCCGGAGATGCAGGACTACCGCAACGACCTCTTCTGGGCGCAGGAGTACGCCAAGTACAACCGTGCCGTCATGATGAGCCTGCTCAAGGAGGTCGTCCGGAAGCAGTTCCGCAAGGCGAAGGTCTCCTTCGAGCAGGAGATCAGCTGCCACCACAACTACGTGGCGGAGGAGCGGTACGACGGCATGGACCTGCTGGTCACCCGCAAGGGCGCGATCCGCGCCGGCAGCGGTGACTACGGGATCATTCCCGGCTCGATGGGCACGGGCTCGTACATCGTGAAGGGCCTCGGCAACGAGAAGTCCTTCAACTCGGCCTCGCACGGGGCGGGCCGGAAGATGAGCCGTACGGCGGCGAAGCGGAAGTTCTCGGTGCGCGACCTCGCGGAGCAGACCAAGGACGTGGAGTGTCGCAAGGACTCGGGCGTCGTGGACGAGATCCCGGGCGCGTACAAGTCGATCGAGCAGGTCATCGACCAGCAAACCGACCTGGTCGAGGTCGTGGCCAAGCTCAAGGCTGTCGTCTGCGTGAAGGGCTGAGCCGACGCCCGAGTAGAGCGACGGAAGGCCGGAACCTGATGGGTTCCGGCCTTCCGGGCTGACTGCGTCAGCTCTGGAGCCAAGGTCCGCCGGCTGTGCGCAACCGGGTCAGTCGCTGCCTGCAGCCCCCCTCGGTGCGGCCCAGCGCGGCGGCGCCGGCGGCGGCGCCGCCGAGTTCGAGCAGTTTCACATCCTCGTCGAGGGTCCAGCGGCGGCTCGGGGTGGGCCTGGGCTTGCCCGAAGGTCGGGCCCACGTGCGTAGGGACCTTGCCGACGCGCTTTTGCGTTCCAAGGACAAGCAGCCGTCGTAGTACAGATGTGAGGCCAGTTCGACGGCCGGTTCGTTGGTGTAGAGGATGTTGTAGACGCCGTCTCGGGTGTTTCGCTTGATGGTGCGATCTGCTCCGGTGATCTCCTTGGCGTAGTGGCAGAGGTAGGCGCCGATGGCCGTACTCGCGGTCGTCAGTGAGATGAAGGGGAATCCCTGGCCCGTGTAGCCGATCGATCCATCCGCGTCGATCACGCCGCGTACGTAGTCGGGGCGGGAGAAATCGACGCCGGGCGGCGCGATGGTCCTGGACTTGGGGCCGTACGGAATTCCGAGCTCGTTGACGATGGTGCGCGCCTCCTGCGCGTACGTCGACCACGTTGCGGTGTGCGAGGAGGCCGCGAAGTTCGTGGACCGCGTGCGCTCGGTCACGGAGCTGTTGTACGGCGTGAGGCGTTGAAACTCGTGCAGCAAGTCGATGTCGCGTGCGTTCAGCTCCACTTTGAGGGAGCCGCGCTGCCGACTCTGTTGGGACAGGTGCCCGTCGGCTTGAAGGAAGCCGAACATGTAGGCATAGCGGGGGTCCTGGAGGTCCATGAAGCGCGCGGGGGCGCTAGGGTCCTGGTCAGCCATGAGGAAGCCTTCTTCCTTGCTGGTGAGGCCCTCGCTCGGGACTGCCATCCCGGGCGGGGGCCGTTTCTGTTGTCATCGAACCTAGGTATGAATTCAGGCGACTTTGGGCCCCTTGGGGGGCCTTCACTCGAACGTGTGGCGGAATGTCACATGTCTCTGAGGGTGGTAAACCGGATGCGCTGATCGGTCAGTCGAGGAGCATGTCCACCGGCAGCTCGACCGTGACCCCGAGGTAATCGGGGAGGGGGAGTGTCGTGCCGCGCTTGAAGGTCCTGCGCAGGCGGTAGGACGCGCCGTGGGGGTCCGTGTGGATCACGACTTCGTCGTGGTGTCGATCGGCGATGACGTAGACGGGGACGTCGGCCCGGGCGTAGCTCTCGACCTTGGTGCCGGTGTCGTCCGCCCAGTTCGAGGAGGTGATCTCCAGGATCATGCGGAAGGCGTCAGGTCGGTAGCGGTTCTTCGTGACCTTGTGGTCCAGGAGGTCCTGCTCGACGAGTGAGAAGTCCGGGACGGCGTAGTCGTCTTCTCCGGTGGGCAGCCGGATGCCGATGCCCTGGAGGGGCTCCAGGCCCGCCTTTTCGGCCCCGGCCTCGTGGAAGGCCGCGGTGAGGCGGGTCAGGGTGCGGGCGTGCCGCCCGTCGGCGGGTGGTGTCGCGGTCAGTCGTCCCTGGAGGATCTCCACTCGGTACCGGGGAAAGTCCTTGGAGAGGCGATCGGCGGCTTCCGGGATCGTGGTCCTGTGCTGTGTCACGGTCGTGGCCCCTTCCTTGTCGTGGCCGACGCTTTCGTTGTGTCGTCGCGCCCGCCGACATTCCGCACGACTTCACCCGTATGGGGCCATCCGCGTCGTACGGCTCCTGGTGCCCGCCAACTCCCTTGGTGGGGAGCCGCGTTCGGGCGCGGAAGTTCCAACCGAGGGGTTGACGGTGGGAGTTGGTCTAGACCAAGGTGTGCGGCATGTGGAGATCTCGCGCGCTTCTTGCCGCGCTCGCGTCGTTGTCGCTCGCTCTCGCGGCCGTGGGGACCGCCGATGCCGTCGGGACCGAGGGTTCCGAGCAGGCCGCCGGGGCCGTTGCCGCGGTCGCCGGGCGGAAGGCCGGGCTGCCGCCCGTCGTCTCGCACGTGCCGACCGACGAGAAGGTCGTGTTCATTACGATCGACGACGGGTGGGTGCACGATCCTGCCGTCGCGCAGACGCTGCTCGACCGGCGGATACCCGCCTCGCTGTTCCTGCTGCCGGGGGCGACCTCGTACGACACCCAGTACTTCACCGGTCTTGTCGAGCAGGGGCGGGCGGTGAGCGTGGAGAACCACACCGTCAATCACCCCGATCTGACCACGCTCGACGCCGCGGGGAAGGATGCCGAGGTCTGCGGTGCCGGGGAGCAGCTGGCCGCGACCTTCGGGCGGGAGCCGAAGCTGCTGCGGCCGCCGTACGGGGCCGTGAACGACGACGTGCGGCTGGCGGCGAAGGCGTGCGGGGTCAAGGCGCTGATCACGTGGACGTACGACTTCACCACCTGGAGCGGGACGCCGCCCACGCCGCAGCTGAAGTCCGGTGACATCGTGCTGCTGCACTTCACGCCGACGCTCGGCGCGGACCTGCAGCGGGCCCTGGACGCGGCGAAGGCCGCCGGGCTGAAGCCGGCGGCCCTCATGCCGCACCTGAAGAGTGCCGGCCTGGTCCCGTAGGGACCCGCGCGGGCTTACAGCTCGCGGTGGAGCTTCGTGTTCGAGGCCTGGGCGCGGGGGCGGACCACCAGGAGGTCGATGTTGACGTGGCTGGGACGGGTCACCGCCCAGGTGACGGTCTCGGCCACGTCGTCGGCGGTGAGGGGTTCGGCCACGCCGGCGTAGACCTTCGCCGCCTTCTCGGCGTCGCCGCGGAAGCGGGTCTTGGCGAACTCCTCGGTCTTGACCAGGCCGGGGGCGATCTCGATGACGCGGACCGGCTGGCCGACGATCTCCAGGCGGAGGGTCTCGGCGAGGACGCGGGCGCCGTTCTTGGCGGCGACGTAGCCGGCGCCGCCCTCGTACGTGGCGTGGCCGGCGGTGGAGGAGAGGACGACCACGGTGCCGTCGCCGGAGGCGGTCAGGGCCGGGAGCAGGGCCTGGGTGACGTTGAGGGTGCCGATGACGTTGACCTCGTACATCGTGCGCCAGTCGGCGGGGTCGCCGGTGGCGACGGGCTCGGCTCCGATGGCGCCGCCGGCGTTGTTGACGAGTACGTCGCAGCGCGCGAGGGAGGCCGCGAAGGCGTCGACGGCGGCGCGGTCGGTGACGTCGAGGGCGTGGGCGGTGGCCTCGTGGCCGGCGCCGGTGATCTCGGCGGCGAGGGCCTCGATGCGGTCCTTGCGGCGGGCGGTGAGGACGACGTGGTAGCCCGCCGCGGCGAGCTGCCGGGCGGTGGCCGCGCCGATGCCGCTGCTCGCGCCGGTGACTACGGCGGTTCGGGTGGCCGTGCTCATGCTGGCTCCTCGTGCGTTTGTACGGGTGAGTACTGGCCAGCATAGGCCGGTCGGCGGACCGCTCCGAAGGTCACCGGCCGCGCGGGCGACAGCCATGGCCGGAAGGGTGCGCGCGCAGATGGGGGAGGGCTCGCCCTCATTCGTGTGATGGTCCGACCGGCGGGTGGGGGTGGTGGCTAGCGTCCGCGCGAGGAGGTGGTGGCGGTGCGCCGAGGTGCCGTACGGAGTGTGGTGGTGGCCGGGCTGCTGGTGCTGCTCGGCGGGACGGGGAGCGTCGGGGGCATCGGCGGGATCGCGGGGGCCGGTGGCCTCGCCGGCACCGGTGGCGTCGGGAACGCCTACGCCGCGGGCGGGCCGGAGGCGGACGTCGCCTACCACGGGCGGGTCGCCCTGGGGCAGGGCCGGCTGCGCATCCTGCTGGTCCCGGAGAACGAGGGCCCGGCCGCGCTGGCGAACGCGACCGTACGGCTGCGGCTGTCCGCGGACCTCGCGGACCGGCAGGAGCTGGCGGGGGGCTGCGCGCGGGCCGGACTGCGCGAGGTGGTCTGCGAGACCGGGGCGCTGCCGCTGCGCGGGCGCGGGCGGCACATCGGGCTGGTGCTGGAGCTGAAGGAGCGGCCGGCGGAGGTGGTGGTGCGGGTCGACACCTGGTGGAACGGCGGCGCGACCGACCGCGACCTCACCAACAACGAGCACGTGGTGCTGGCCCTGGACACGGGTGACACGTACGCGTTCTGAGCCCGTCGGCGGGGCCCACCGTCGGGGCCCGGCTGCCCGAGCCTGCTGCCCGGGCCCGGCTGCCTGAGCCCGCTGCCCGGGCCCGCCGCCCCGGCCCGCAGCCCCGGCCCGTTACGCCTTCTGTGCCTGCTCCCGCTCCCGGTCCGCCGCCGGGCCGAACTCCGCGAGGGCCTCGGCGACGATCTTCTCCAGGCGGGCGTGGTGGGCGCCGCGCCAGTAGACGCGCTCGCAGTCGGCGCACTGCGCGAAGACGTCGTACGAGCGCTGCGTGCCGCGCTCGAGGCGGTCGCCGACGCTGTCCTTGTCGGCCGCGCGCAGGGTGCCGTTGCACGCGGTGCAGCGGGTCCAGGGTGCGAGTTCGGGGGCGAAGCGGCCGAGGATGTCGCGGAGCTGCTCGTCGGGGTTGTCGCTGTAGACGTACGCGCCGGCGAACAGCTCGCGGCGGCGCAGCAGTCCGCGGTCGCGGGAGAGCAGGACGCGCCGCTCGGCGGCGGAGCGGGTGGCGAGGGCCGGGTCGCCGATGTCCTCGTTCTCGTACGCGGCGTCGACGCCGAGCAGGCGCAGGCGGCGGGCGAGGGTGCCGAGGTGGACGTCGAGGAGGAAGCGCAGCGGGGCCGCGTCGGGGACTCCGGGGACCTGCTGGGGGCGGTCGACGCCGAAGACCTCGACGGATTCGCCGGCCAGCGGTACGTGGGAGACGGGGGTCTCGGTGCCGTCGACGAGGATGCGGCCGACCTCGGTGAGCGGGATGCCGGCCGATTCGACGACGTGGCCGAGGCTGGAGACGCCGTCGGTCGTGGTCGGTACGCGTGCGCCGCGCCGGCTCGGCGCGGCGAACACGTGCAGTTCGGGGGCGAGGGTGAGCTGAATGCCGGGTCCGTTCACGGGGCCAGCATGCCACTGCCCGGCGCGATCCGGCGGGGGATTTACGAGGCCACGAGTCCGCTCACGCGGTCGCCCGCGAGGTCGTTCACGAGGCCGCGATCGCCTTGTCGTGGAGCTCGCGATGGGCGTTGACCTCGTCGAAGTGGGTTTCGGCCCATTGCTTCACGGAGGAGAGGAGGCAGGAGAGGTCGTTGCCGAGGTCGGTGAGCCGGTAGTCGACGCGGACCGGGACGGTGGGGGTGACGTTGCGGCTCACGAGGCCGTCGCGTTCGAGGGAGCGCAGGGTCTGGGTGAGCATCTTCTGGCTGACGCCGGCGATCTTGCGGCCGAGGTCGCTGTAGCGCAGGGTCCGGTCGTCGGCCTGGGCGAGGGCGCTGACGATGAGGCAGGTCCACTTGTCGCTGATGCGGGCCAGGAGCTGGCTGGTGGGGCACTCCTTGAGGAAGGCGTCGTAGGCGGCGCGGGCCTCTTCGCGGCGGTCCGCGGCGGTGCGGGTGGCCATGGGTACCCCACTTCCGGGTCGGGTACGCACCAGGAAGTGCGTACTTACGATCCGACAGTAGCTCTCTTTAAGTTAGTGGTCATCCGGAACGCGGAAAACGCGGAGGCCGGCCACGAAACGGGAGAGACGATCATGAGCAACGAAGACCTGACGAAGACCATGGACGCCGTCGTGGCGGACGCCTTCGGCGGACCCGAGCGGATCGAGGTCGTACGGGTTCCGGTCCCGCGGCCGGGTGCGGGCCAGGTCCGCGTACGGGTCCGGGCGGCCGGGCTGAACCCGGTCGACGGCGCGGTGCGGGCCGGGATCTTCGGCGGCGGGGGACAGCGGCTCGGCTTCGGCTGGGACGTGGCGGGCGAGATCGACGAGCTCGGCGCGGACGTGGACGGCTGGGCGGTCTCCGACCGGGTGGTGGGCCTGCACTACGGGGCGGTCAAGCCGCTGGGCACGCACGCGCAGTACGTGGTCCTGGACGCCTCCGCGCTGGCCGCGGCCCCCGCGTCGGCCCCGGTGGAGGCGGCGGGCGCGCTGCCGCTGAGCGCCCTGACCGCGGCCCGGGCGGTGGACCAGCTGGAGCTCGCGCCGGGCTCGTCGGTGCTGGTCACCGGCGCCGCGGGAGCGGTCGGCGGGCTGGCGGTACAGCTGGCCGCGCGGGCCGGCTACGTGGTGACGGCCCTGGCCGGCCCCGACGACGAGGAGCTCGTACGGTCGCTCGGCGCGGCCGCCTTCGTCCCGCGCGGCTCGGCTCCGGCCGGCGCGGTGGACGGAGTCGTGGACACGGCGGTCCTGGGCGAGGCGGCCCTGGCGGCCGTCCGGGACGGCGGCGCCTACGTCGGCCTGATCCCGGGAGCCGCCCCGGCGGCGGAGCGGGGCGTCCGGGTGGTGGAGCAGGAGGTCGCGGCGGACGGCGCGCACCTGGCCCGGCTGGTGGCGCTGGTCGACGCGGGGGAGCTGACGCTCCGGGTGGCGGAGACCTTCCCCCTGTCGGAGGCCCCCAAGGCCCACGCCCGCCTCGCGGACGGCGGCACCCGCGGCCGCATCGTCCTGACGGCCTGAGGGGTCAGGGCGTCCCCTCACCCCGGGCCGCGCACCGCGAGGTGCGCGGCCCGGCCGGCTACGGCAGGTGCCGGGCCGGGGTCCGGTGGTGCCAGGGGGTGCGGACGAGGGTGCGCGGCGCGCGCAGCGGGACGTTGGTGGTCGTCTCGCAGTTCACCGCGGTGTCGGCGGTGCCGGCCTCGCCGTCGCAGAAGTCGGTGTCCGGGCCGCCGTCCATGTGGTCGTTGGCGGGACCCGCGAAGATCGCGTCGTCACCGGTGCCGCCCCTGATCAGGTCCCGGCCGCCGGCGGTGCCGACGGTCGCGTCGCCGGCGAAGCTGACGTTGTCGCCGAAGAGGAGGTCGCCGCCGCCCCGGCCGTCGATCACGTCGTTGCCCGCCGCGGTCGTGGTGGCGTTCACGACCGAGCTCTCGCCCACGAGGATCTCGGCCGAGCTGCCGCCGGTGATCCGGTCGTTGCCCGCGCCGAAGGCCTGTCCGTCGCCGTTCTCGTTGCCGATGTTGTGGTCGCCCAGGGCGAAGAACCCGCCGTCGGCCCCCATGTCGAGCTGGTCGTTCCCGCCGCTGCCGTAGGCCGCGACGGTGCCCTCGCTGTCGCCGATCAGGTTGTCGAACAGGCCGGGCCCGCCGAGCAGGATGTCGTTGCCGGCGCCGGTCCCCGTACCGACGAAGGGCGCGGCGGAGTCCCCGAGGAGGCCGTCGTTGCCGTTGCCGCCGTCCAGCAGGTCGTTCCCGCCGCCTTCGGCGTTGCCGCCGAGGGCCACGCTGTCGCCGGTGATGTGCTCCTCGTCCCCGTCGCCGCCGTAGATGCGGTCGTTGCCACCGCCCTTGGCGTCGCCGGTCTCGACGGCCACGTCGCCGCGCAGGGCGTCGTTTCCGGCGCCTCCGTCGATCCGGTCGTTGCCGGTGCCGCCGATGAGCAGGTCGTCGCCGCCGAGGCCGCAGATGACGTCGTTGCCGCCGAGGCCGTCGATGACGTCGGCGCCCGGCGAACCGACGATGACGTCGTTGCCGGGCGTGCCGGTGAGGGTGCCCGCGCCCGTCAGGGTGGCCGGGATGCCGAAGCAGGTGGCCGGGGCAGCGGCGGCCGTGGCCGCCGGCTGCCCCAGGGTGATCAGTGCCACCGTGACGATTCCTGCCGTGATCAGTCGAGCCATGGGGGAGTGCCTCCGGGTCGGGAGCCAGCGTCGGGGGAGCGATGCCCCGGGTCCGTCACACGCTCCTGAGGGCGGGTTCGCGGTCGGGCTCGGCCGCCGCCGGCGGCAGGGGGGCGTCGTGATCCCTGAACAGCCTGCTCGGCCACCACATCCACCGGCCCACGTCCAGGGTCAGCGCGGTGACCAGCACCGAGCGGACGATCATGGTGTCCAGCAGTACGCCGAACGCCACCGCGAACCCGAGCTCGGCCGCGAACACCAGCGGCAGCGAGGCCATCGCCGCGAAGGTGCCGGCCAGCACCAGGCCCGCCGAGGTGATCACGCCCCCGGTCGTGGACAGACCCAGGAGCGCACCCCTCCGGGTGCCGTGCAGGAGCGCCACTTCGCGCACCCGGGTGACCAGGAAGATGTTGTAGTCGATGCCCAGGGCGACCAGGAACACGAACGTCAGGAGCGGGAAGGAGGCTTCCGCGCCGGCGAAGTCGAACACGTGGTGGAAGACCAGGCTGCTCACGCCGAGGGCCGCTCCGAACGACAGCACCACCGTCGCCATGAGCAGCAGCGGTGCGACGACCGCCCGCAGCAGCAGCGCGAGGATGAGGAGCACCACCACCAGCACGATGGGGATGATCACCTTCGAGTCGCGGGCGGCCGCCGTCTGCGTGTCGAGCATGATCGCCGTGCTGCCGCCGACCTGGGCGTCGGCGCCCTCGATCCCGTGGACCGCGGACCTGGCCTTCTCGACGGTGCGTATCGCGGTCCTGCCGCTGGGGTCGTCCGCGAGTTCCCCGAGCAGGATGGCCTCGCCGTCCTTGACCATCGGCGCCGAGACGCCGACGACTCCCGGTACGCCGGACAGCGCGGTCCGCACCTGCTCGGCCGAGGCGGCCCTGGTCACGACGAAGACGGGGTCGCCCGCCCCGGCCGGGAAGTGCTCGGACTGGATCTTCTCGCCGACGGCCATCTGCGAGGTGCCGGTGAACTGGTCCTTGTTGGACAGTCCGTCGGCCTTGAGCCCGAACACGCCGATCGCCATGGCGGCGAGGACGAGCGTGGTTCCGAGCCACACGATCCGCGGCCGGCGGGAGACGGCGGTGCCGACCCGGTTCCAGACGCCTTCCTTGACCGTCTCGGCCGATCCGTACGAGGGCTTCACCGGCCAGAAGATCCAGCGGCCGCAGACGACCAGCAGGGCCGGCATCAGCGTGACCATGGCGAGCAGTCCGACGAGGATGCCGACGGCGCAGGCCGGTCCGAGCCCTTGAGTGGAGCTGAGGGTGGCCAGCATCAGCAGCATCAGGCTGACCGCGACGGTCGCGGCGCTGGCGATGATCGCGGGGCTGGAGCGGTACAGGGCCTCCGCCATCGCCTCGTGCCGGTCCTCGTGCCGCAGCAGTTCTTCCCGGTAGCGCGAGATGAGCAGGAGCGCGTAGTCGGTGGCGGCGCCGAAGACCAGTACCGTCAGGATGAAACTGGTCTGCTTGTTGACGACGAGCCCGGCGTTCTTCGCCAGCAGGTAGATCACCGCCTCCGAGGTGACCAGGGCGACGCCCACGGTCAGCAGCGGCAGCAGGGGCAGCAACGGGCTGCGGTAGGTGAGCAGCAGCATCACGACGACCACCAGTGCGGTGATCGTGGTCAGGGCGCCCCCTCCGCTGAACGCCTTGATCGAGTCGGACGCGTAACCGCCCGGTCCGGTGACGTGGAAGCCGAGGCCGTTGGCGTTCTCCTGGCCGACGGCGGTCAGCGCGTCGACGGCCTTGCCGATCCCCTCCCAGCCCGTCTTGTCCTTACGGATCTGGACCACGGTCTGGATGGCCTTGCCGTCCTGGGCCTTGAGCGGCCCCTGCGGCTGCCCGACGACGTTCTCCATGCCCTTGAAGGCTTCGACGTCCGCCTGGGCCTCGGTCATGTCGGCGGCGGTGACGCCCTCGGGCCGGTCGTAGATGACGATCGCGGGCACGGTGTCGGCGCGCTGGAAGTGCTCGGCCCGGGCGACGACCTTGGTCGACTCCGCGTTGGCGGGCAGCCAGGCCGAATTGTCGTTCTCCTCGACGTCACCCAGCTGCCCGGCCAGCATCAGGACCGGTACCAGCAGGATCGCCCAGAGGGCGAGGACGACCCATTTCCCCACTCTTCCACCGGGCAACGAAGCAAGCCTTCGCATCATGTCGATTCCTCAGTCCCGTTGCGGATGCGTTCGGGACTTCGAGCGAATCAGGGACCCGGAGTGTGAGGTCCCGCCCCGCGAATGTGACCCACGCCTCACCGGAGGCCGGGTGTCCTCGGTGCGCCCCGGCCGCCCGAAGGGTGGCTTCGCGGCAGGTCAGGGCCAGACGAGGCAGTACGGCTGGTGGCCGGCCTCGTGGAGGCGGTGGGAGAAGTCCTGCCACTCGTGGAGCAGCTGGTAGACGTTGAACGCGTCGCGCGGGCCG
Source organism: Streptomyces sp. NPDC054956 (assembly GCF_053609185.1). NCBI lineage: Bacteria > Bacillati > Actinomycetota > Actinomycetes > Kitasatosporales > Streptomycetaceae > Streptomyces > Streptomyces sp. NPDC054956. Next base: position 13,530 of record NZ_JBSGXB010000055.1, read on the forward strand.
CCGCGGTCGGGGACCGTGGACCAGATGAAGGCGGCCGCGCCCACCGACTCCTCGCCGATGCCGCGCAGCGGGTCGACGACGGTCATCGGGAGCTTCACGACGGCGTAGTCGGGGTGGAGGACGACCAGCTCCAGCGGGGGCACCTTGTGCAGGGGTATGCCCTCGATGCCGGTCAGGACCATCGCGGCGACGGTTTCCGGCTTGATCTTGGTGAACATGCCGCCCATGCCGAGCTCGTCCCCGCCGAGCTCCTCGGGCCGCATCGTCTGCGGGACGCGGGCGGCCGTGGCCCCGTCGGGTGCGCCGAAGTACTTGTACGTCACGCCCATGCCACGCCCTCTGGGCAGGCCGTCGGGGTCCTGCGCCGGGCCGGGTACGTGCTCGACGGCGTCCGTGGCGCGGCGGCGGTGCTTGCCGCGGCGACGTTCGCGGGCGCGCTGCGGATCGAGGTCGTCCGTGCCCTCGCCCGGTCCACCACCGCGTTGCATATCTCCACCCGACTGGTCTTGCCTGCCCCGGCCCCGCGGCCCCCGCCACGCAGCCTGATCATCATGGCAGTGACCTCCCCCGGGGCGGCGCGGTGAAACGCCCGTCCGCAAGTCAGTCGCGGCCTCTGAGACCATGGCTGGTGTGAGCTACCCGTACCCGTATGAAGCCAAAGTCTCGCAGACTCTCTTTGACCGCGCGTCCCTCGTGACGCCTGGCGGCGTGAACTCTCCCGTGCGGGCCTTCCGCGCGGTGGGCGGAACGCCCAGGTTCATGGTGTCCGGTACCGGTCCGTACCTGACCGATGCCGACGGGCGCGAGTACGTCGACCTGGTCTGCTCGTGGGGGCCGATGATCCTCGGTCACGCCCACCCGGCCGTGGTGGAGGCCATCCAGGCCGCCGTCGTCCGCGGCACCTCCTTCGGCACCCCCGGCGAGGGCGAGGTCGCGCTCGCCGAGGAGATCGTCGCGCGGATCGCGCCCGTGGAACAGGTGCGCCTGGTGTCCTCGGGCACCGAGGCGACCATGTCCGCGATCCGTCTCGCCCGCGGTTTCACCGGCCGCGCCAAGGTCGTGAAGTTCGCCGGCTGCTACCACGGGCACGTCGACGCGCTGCTGGCCGCGGCCGGTTCCGGGCTCGCGACCTTCGCGCTGCCGGACACCCCGGGCGTGACGGGCGCACAGGCCGGGGACACGATCGTGCTCCCCTACAACGATCTGGACTCGGTCCGCGCGGCCTTCGCCGCGCACCCCGGCGAGATCGCCTGTGTGATCACCGAGGCCGCGCCCGGCAACATGGGCGTCGTGACCCCGGGCGAGGGTTTCAACCAGGGGCTCGCGGACCTGTGCCGCGCGAACGGCGCGCTGTACATCTCCGACGAGGTCATGACGGGTTTCCGTACCTCCCGGGCCGGTTGGTTCGGCGTGGACGGGGTCGCTCCCGACCTGATGACCTTCGGCAAGGTCATGGGCGGCGGCTTCCCGGCGGCCGCGTTCGGCGGTCGTGCCGACGTGATGGGTCACCTGGCCCCGGTCGGCCCGGTCTACCAGGCGGGCACGCTCTCCGGTAACCCGATCGCGACGGCCGCCGGCCTCGCGCAGCTGCGGCTGCTGGACGACGCGGCGTACGCCAAGGTCGACGCGGTGTCCAAGGAGATCCAGGCCCTGGTGACGGGCGCGCTCTCCAAGGAGGGCGTCGCGCACCGGCTGCAGACCGCCTCCAACATGTTCTCGGTCTTCTTCACCGAGGACGAGGTCCGCAACTACGACGACGCCAAGAAGCAGGAGTCCTTCCGCTTCAACGGCTTCTTCCACTCGATGCTGTCGCAGGGCGTGTACCTGCCCCCGTCGGCGTTCGAGTCGTGGTTCGTGTCCACCGCCCACGACGAGAAGGCGATCGAGCGGATCGCGGCGGCCCTGCCGGCCGCCGCCCGTGCCGCCGCGGAGGCCACCGCATGAGCAACGCGAGCGGTTTCGAGGGCGGCTCGGAGATCACCGTCGTCCACGTGGTGCGCCACGGCGAGGTGCACAACCCGGAGGGCGTCCTCTACGGCCGCCGCCCCGGTTACCACCTCTCCGAGCTGGGCCGCCGGATGGCGGACCGGGTGGCCGAGCACCTGGAGAGCCGGGACGTGACGCACGTCGTGGCGTCCCCGCTGGAGCGGGCGCAGGAGACGGCGGCGCCGATCGCCAAGTCGCACGGGCTGGACCTGGCGACCGACGGGCGCCTCATCGAGGCGGGCAACGTCTTCGAGGGCAAGACCTTCGGCGTGGGCGACGGCGCGCTGCGCAAGCCGGAGAACTGGAAGCACCTGACGAACCCGTTCAAGCCTTCGTGGGGCGAGCCGTACGTCGAGCAGGTCGTGCGGATGATGAGCGCGATCGAGACCGCCCGTGACGCGGCCCGCGGCCACGAGGCGGTGGCGGTCAGCCACCAGCTGCCGATCTGGATCGTACGGAGCTTCGCGGAGAAGCGGCGGCTGTGGCACGACCCGCGCCGCCGCCAGTGCACGCTGGCCTCGCTGACCTCGTTCACGTACCAGGGCGACAAGCTGGTGTCGGTGGGCTACAGCGAGCCGGCCCGCGACCTGGTCCCGGCGCACCTCCTCGCGGGGGCGAAGCCGGTGAAGGGCAAGTCGAAGGCCTTCGGCGCGTAGGCCCTGGCCGGGCGGGTGGTGCGGGTCCTCGGACTTGGCCCCCAGGAGGCGGTCACTGCGTCGCCGGTCGCCTCCTGCGGCGCTGCTCCGGCCGCGCCGCTCCGGCCGCGCCGGGCCGGGCCTGCCAGGCCCGGCCCGGATGTCTGGTTGGTCAAGACTCGTTCTAATTTCACACAACTTGACCGAATCGGCCGTGTCGCCCCCGGGTTCGCTGAAATGTCCGTTTGTATGACATTTCATGAGCGATATGCGCGGCTTCAGCCGAAGAGGAGTGCTCGGACTCGGACTTGGCGCCGCCGCCGCGGCCGGCATCGCCGGCTGCAGCGGCGGCGGGTCGTCCAGCGCGGGCAACGGCAACCCCGGCCCGGACAACCCCAGTGCCGCGCCGAGCGGCCCCGCGGTCAAGGTCATCGGCGACGGGTCCACCGCCGACACCGGTCCGCAGCCCCACCAGCCGGCCGCCCCCGTACCCCTGCAGCCGGGCGAGACCCCGCCCCAGTTCGTGGTGTTCAGCTGGGACGGCGCGGGCGAGATCGGCAACGGCCTCTTCCCCCGCTTCCTCAAGCTCGCCAAGGACCACGGCGCGGCCATGACCTTCTTCCTCTCGGGCATCTACCTCCTGCCCGAGTCGAAGAAGGAGCTCTACCGGCCGCCGAACAACCCCGTCGGCGCCTCCGACATCGGCTACCTCAAGGACGAGAACGTCCGCAACACCCTCAAGTACGTGCGCGAGGCCTGGCTGGACGGGCACGAGATAGGCACGCACTTCAACGGGCACTTCTGCGGCGGCTCCGGCTCGGTCGGCAAGTGGACGCCCGAGGACTGGCAGAGCGAGATCGACCAGGCCGTGTCCTTCGTCACCAACTGGCGGACCAACACCGGCTGGACCGACGTCGAACCGCTGCCCTTCGACTACCGCAAGGAACTGGTCGGAGCCCGCACCCCCTGCCTGCTCGGCCAGGACAACCTGCTGCCGACCGCGCAGAAGCTGGGCTGGCGCTACGACTCCAGCTCGCCGGGCGGCCTCCAGCAGTGGCCGGTCAAGCGCGGGGGGCTGTGGGACCTGCCGCTGCAGTCCCTCCCGTTCCCCGGGCACTCCTTCGAGGTGCTCTCGATGGACTACAACATCCTCGCCAACCAGTCGAAGAACACCACCAAGGGCGTCCCGTCCAACTACCCGGCCTGGCGCGCGCAGGCCACCGCCGCCTACCTCGGCGGCTTCAAGCGGGCCTACGAGAGCAACCGCGCGCCCCTGTTCATCGGCAACCACTTCGAGGAGTGGAACGGCGGCATCTACATGGACGCGGTCGAGGAGGCACTCAAGGGCATGGCGGACAAAAAGGACGTAAGGCTGGTGTCCTTCCGGCAGTTCACCGACTGGCTCGACGTGCAGGACCCCAAGATCCTGGACAAACTGCGCACCCTGGGACCCGGCCGGGCGCCGACCGGTGGCTGGGGCACGTATCTCACGGCAGCCTGACCCGCCCCGGTTCGGTACCTGACCAGCGGATCGGCACAGCCCCGGGGGGTGCGGAAGATCGGCAAACCGCACATGCGAAACTTTTCACATGAGCCTTAGCCGCGCCCCCCGACCGCGCCGCTCGACCAGCGGCCGCGTCACCCTGCTGACCGCGGTAACCCTCGCGGGCGCCCTGACCCTGACGGCGTGCACCGATTCGGACGGCGGCGGCAAGTCCTCCGGTACGGCCGGCGGCAACTACGTGACGGGGACCACCGGCATCTCCACCGTCGCCAAGGGCGACCGCAAGGAAGCCCCCAAGCTCGACGGCGAGACCGTCGACGGCAAGACGCTCGACACGACCGCCCTCAAGGGCAAGGTCGTCGTCCTCAACGTCTGGGGATCGTGGTGCCCGCCGTGCCGCGCCGAGGCCCCGTACTTCGCGAAGGTCTCCAAGGAGCTGGAGGCGGCCGGGCAGCCCGTCGCCTTCGTCGGCATCAACACCCGGGACAACACCAAGCAGAACGCCACCTCCTTCGAAGAGAGCTTCGGGATCACCTACCCGAGCCTCTTCGACCCGGACGGCAAGCTGATGCTCCGGTTCCCCAAGGGCACGCTCAACCCCAACGCCATCCCCTCCACGATCGTCCTCGACAAGGACGGCAAGATCGCCGCCCGCACCCTGGTCGCGGTCAACGAGGAACAGCTGCGCAAGATGATCGACCCGCTCGTCGCGGAGAAGTGACCCCGTGGTCACCGAACTCTCCCAGGCCGTCCTCGCCGCCGAGCAGACCGGCGTCAACACGACCGTCCTGAACGGCGCCCTGCTGCTGGCCCTGCCGATCTCGCTGTTCGCCGGGATGGTCTCCTTCTTCTCGCCTTGCGTGCTGCCGCTCGTCCCCGGCTACCTCTCCTACGTGACCGGCGTCGGCGGAGCCGACCTCGCCGAGGCCCGGCGCGGCCGGATGCTGGGCGGCGCCACCCTGTTCGTCCTCGGCTTCACGGCCGTCTTCGTCTCGACCGGCGCGCTCTTCGGCTACTTCGGCCAGACCCTCGACGCGAACAAGGAGATCATCTCCCGCGTCCTGGGCGGCCTGGTGATCCTGCTCGGCCTGTTCTTCATGGGCGCGATCCCCGGCCTGACGATGCGCGAGTTCCGCTTCCACAAGAAGCCCGCGGTCGGCCTGGTCGGCGCGCCCGTGCTCGGCGTGCTCTTCGGCCTCGGCTGGACCCCCTGCATGGGCCCGACCCTCGCCGCCGTCGGCACCCTCTCCATCGACCAGGCGACCGCGGGCCGCGGCGCGCTGCTGACCGTGGTCTTCTGTCTGGGACTCGGGCTTCCCTTCATCCTGACGGCGCTCGCCTTCCGCAAGGCGCTCGGCGCCTTCGGCTGGGTCAAGAAGCACTACGCGTGGGTGATGCGCATCGGCGGCGGCATGCTGATCCTGACCGGCCTGCTGCTCGTCACAGGATTGTGGAGCAGCATCGTCAGCGACATGCAGGGCTGGGCCAATGGCTTCACGGTGGGGATCTGAGGACTACACGGACATGAGTACGACCGACAAGGCGCCCTCCGGGGCGCCCAACGATTCCGCGGAAGCCGCGGCCGCGGCCCGGGCCGGCGCCGAGGCGACTGCCGAGGCCACCGCCGAAGCCGGTGCCGAGGCGGCCGCCGGAGCGCAGCTGTCCACCGCCCCCCTGGAGGACACCCCCGGCGACCCCGTGGGCCTCGGCGTGTTCGGCTGGGCCCGCTGGTTCTGGCGGCAGCTCACCTCCATGCGGGTGGCGCTGATCCTGCTCTTCATGCTGTCGCTGGCGTCCATCCCGGGTTCGCTGATCCCGCAGAACCAGGTCGACCTGATGAAGGTCGCCGCCTGGAAGAAGGAGCACGCCTCCTGGGTGACCGTCGCCGAGAAGCTCCAGCTCTTCGACGTGTACAGCTCGGTGTGGTTCTCCGCGATCTACCTGCTGCTGTTCATCTCGCTGATCGGCTGCATCCTGCCCCGCACCTGGCAGTTCGTCGGCCAGCTCACCGGCCGCCCGCCGCGCGCCCCCCGGCGCCTGGACCGGATGCCCGCGTACACGACGTGGCGTACGGACAAGTCCCCCGAGGAGGTGCTCTCGTACGGCCGGGCCCTGCTCGGCCGCCGCCGCTTCCGTACGGAGGAGGGCGAGGGCTCGGTCTCCGCGGAGAAGGGCTACCTGCGCGAGGCCGGCAACCTGATCTTCCACGTCGCGCTGATCGTGATGCTGATCGCCTTCGCCTGGGGCCAGAGCTTCAAGTCCGAGGGCGGCAAGCTCGTGCTGCGCGGCAAGGGCTTCTCCAACACGCTCACCCAGTACGACGACTTCAAGTCGGGCGGCTTCTTCGACCCCGACGACCTGCCCCCCTTCTCCTTCACGCTGGACAAGTTCGACGCCACGTACGAGCGCACCGGCCCGCAGAAGGGCACCCCGCGCGACTTCAAGGCGTACGTCACCTTCACCGACGGCGCGCACGGCAAGCCCGAGAAGCGCGAGATCCAGGTCAACAAGCCGATGGTGGTGGACGGCTCCAAGGTCTACCTGCTCGGCCACGGCTACGCGCCGGTCATCTCGGTGACCGACCCCACCGGCAAGGTGGTCTACCGGGACGCCGTGCCGATGCTCCCGCAGGACGGCAACCTCACCTCCGCCGGCGCGGTCAAGGTCACCGACGGGTACAAGGACAAGGACGGCAAGCCGACGCAGCTCGGCTTCACCGCCGTGTTCGTGCCGACGTTCGCGGGCGCCGGCCAGGGCACGATGTTCTCGCAGTTCCCGGAGCTGGACTTCCCGGCGCTCGCGCTCAACGCGTGGCACGGCAGCCTCGGCGTGGACTCGGGCCTGCCGCAGAACGTGTACCAGCTGGACACCAAGAAGATGGAGCAGTTCAAGACCGAGGACGGCACGCCGTTCGCGAAGCGGATGCTGCCCGGGGAGAGCATGGAGCTGCCCGGCGGTCAGGGCACCGTGAAGTTCGAGGGCATCGAGCGCTGGGCGACCTTCTCGGTCACCCACCAGCCGGGCAGCGGACTCGCGCTCGCGGGCGCGATCGCCGCCATCGCGGGCCTGGCCGGTTCCCTCTTCATCCAGCGCCGCCGGATCTGGGTCCGGGCGCACACCGGCAAGGACGGCGTGACCGTCGTCGAGATGGCGGGCCTCGGCCGCAGCGAGTCCGCCAAGCTTCCGGAGGAGCTCTCGGCGCTGGCCGGCGCGCTCCACGAGCAGGCGCCCACGGCGGCGTCGGCACCCAACCCGTCCGCCCCAACCCCACCTGCCCAAAAGAGTGCCGAAGTCGAAGGGGAGCGCGCCTGATGCAGCTCGCGGCCGCAGCCAACGAGAATCTGGCTCATCTCAGCAACAACCTGATCTACGCGTCCATGGCGGTCTACACCCTCGCCTTCCTCGCCCACATCACCGAGTGGATCTTCGGCAGCCGCAGCAAGGTGGCCCGTACGGCCGCCGCGCTCACCAAGTCGGAGGCGAAGGCCGGGGCCCCGGCCGTCCAGGTGCGGAGCAAGGGCGGAACCGCCGTCCTCGACAAGCCCGAGGTCGTCACGCGCAGTGCCGCCGGCACCCGTGACGTCCCGGACGGCCCCGGTGCGGCCGGCGGCACCGTCCAGGGCGACCTGTACGGGCGGATCGCGGTCTCGCTGACCACCCTCGGCTTCCTCCTCGCGGCGGGCGGCGTCATCGCCCGCGCCCTGTCCGTGGAGCGGGCGCCCTGGGGCAACATGTACGAGTTCTCGATCACCTTCGCCACGGTGGCCGTCGGCGCGTACCTGGCGCTCCTCGCGCTGAAGAAGAACGTCCGCTGGCTCGGCCTGTTCCTGGTCACCACGGTCCTGCTGGACCTGGGCATCGCCACCACGGTGCTCTACACCGACAGCGACCAGCTGGTCCCGGCCCTGCACTCGTACTGGCTGTGGATCCACGTCTCCACCGCGATCTTCTGCGGCGCGGTCTTCTACATCGGCGCGGCCGGTGCGGTCCTGTACCTCTTCCGCGACTCCTACGAGGCGAAGCTCGCCGGAGGCGGCAAGCCCGGCAGGTTCGCCACCTCCGTCATGGAGCGCTTCCCGTCGGCGGCCTCGCTCGACAAGTTCTCGTACCGCATCAACGCGGCCGTCTTCCCGCTGTGGACGTTCACGATCATCGCGGGCGCGATCTGGGCCGGCGACGCGTGGGGCCGCTACTGGGGCTGGGACCCCAAGGAGGTCTGGTCCTTCGTCACCTGGGTGGCCTACGCCTGCTACCTGCACGCCCGTGCCACCGCCGGCTGGAAGGGCCGCAAGGCCGCGTACCTCGCGCTCTTCGCGTTCGCCTGCTGGATCTGGAACTACTACGGCGTGAACATCCTGCTGAGCGGAAAGCACTCGTACGCGGGAGTCTGACGCGGGTCGAAGCGTGCGCGGGGGCCGGGTCGCCGAAGGGCGGCCGGGCCCCCGCGGCGTTTGTGGGGGCGGGGCGTCGGGGGCCGGTTCAGGGCCGGCGGGGGCCGGGCGTGGGGCTCAGAGGCTCCGGTCGCGTTCCAGGACGTACGGGCTGCGGGACCCCGGGTCTCCGTAGAAGAAGTACAGCTCCAGGCGCTGGCGCTCGTCGCGCCGCAGCTCGAAGGTCCAGCGGTAGGACTGCGGGGCGGGCGGCGGGTCGGTCTCGTGCCGTACGTCGGCCCGTACCGCCGAGCCGCTCCGCGCGGGCAGGTCGAGCCGGACGTGCTGGCCGAACTTCCAGCCGGCGGGCTGGGCCCCCGTCAGCTTCCAGGTGGCGGAGCCGGAGACGCGCCAGCCGCCGTCGTAGTCGCGCTCCTGGCCGTCCAGCAGGGTGACGGAGGCGGTCCCGTCGGCGCGGAAGACGACCTCGGTGCCCTCGACGCAGCGCCAGGTGCCGACGATCTCGGCGGCACGGGCGTCGAAGACGGCGGGGACGGGGTCGTAGGTCATCGGGTTGCAGCCGGCCATGGTGAGCAGGGCCGCGACGCACACCGCGTACGCGAGCAGGTTGCGCAGGATCGTGTCGACGATCCGGGGCCTGCTCGTTTCCGCCATGGAGGCATTGTGTCAGGAGCCTTGAACGTGTTCAATTGTGCTGTCGGTCACAGTGGCCACGCGGGTCACGCCGACCCCGTCGGTCGCGCGGGCCCCGTCGTCACCAGACGGGGCGCAGTGCGGGGAGGGGGCCGTCGCCGTTGAGCGCGCGGATCAGTCGGCCGAGTTCGGTGCGCAGCGTGCCGAGGTCGACGCTGTCGCGGCCGAGTTCGGCCTCCAGCTCGTGCAGGATCCGCCCGGCGGCCAGCAGGTGTTCGTGCGCCGCTCCGGTCAGTACGACCAGCTTGCGGCGGCCGCCCTCGGGGTGCGGCTCGCGCCGTACGTAGCCGCGCCGCTCCAGGTCGTCGACGATCTGCCCGGCGGCCTGCTTGGTCACCCCGAGCCGCTCGGCGAGCTCGGTCGCGGTCGCGCCCCGGGCCCCCAGGGCCTGGAAGGTCATGCCGTGCAGGGGGCGCAGGCCGTCCGCGTGGCCGGCCTCCTCCAGGCGGCGGGTGAACTCGCCGAGCAGCAGCTGGAAGCCGAGGCCGAGGAGGAACCCGAGCTCGATGCCTCCGCCGCCGTGGGCGCCGTCGTTTTGTTGGTCGGTCACGGAAACATCGTGACACAGGCGAGTCAAGCTGCTTTACTTGCAGTGCGAGTAAAGCTCCTTTACTCGCACTGTCGAGAGAACGAGGGAACCGCCTTGCGCGTGATCACCGCTTCGCCCGAGCACGTCACCACCACCCCGAACGCCACCATGACCGGCTTCGCCGCCCCCAGCCGGGGCAGCTCCGAGCTCAGCACGTGGCGCGTCGACATGGCCGCCGGTCTCACCGGCCCGGATCACTCCGTCAGCCGGGAGCAGGTCTGGACGCTCACCGCCGGCTCCCTGGAGGTCGTCTGGGACGGCGACCGCACCGAGAAGGTCACGGCGGGTCAGACGATGGTCCTGCCCCCGGACGTCCTGCGCCGCATCCACGCCACCGAGTCCTTCCAGGCGTACGTGGCCATGCGGGCGGACGGCATCGTCTCCGTCCCCGGCACCGAAGGCACCCGCGTCCTGCCCTGGGCGCAGTAGGGCCGCGCGAGGAGAGCCCTGCTAGCTGTCCTTGCCCTCGCCCCGCTCGCGCCGCTTCAGCTCTTCCTCGCGGCGGCGCAGGTCGGCCTCCCAGTCCTTCAGGAGGCCCTCGTCCTTCTTGTTCTCCTCGCGGAGGGCCTGGAGGAACTCGGGGTTGTCGTCGGGGGCGACCCACTCGCTGCGGTGGTTGCGGTGCCACTCGGAGGGCGTGCGGCCGCCGGCCGGGGCGTGCTTCACCTTGCCCGCCGCGAACCAGACGATCGGGCCCACGATCCAGAAGAGCAGGATGATGATGACCCAGACGACCTTGGGGAGGTGCTTGGCCTCGTCCTCGGGGGTGTTGAGGCAGTCGATGAACGCATAGATCGTCAGCGCCAGCGGCAGGATGTACATCAGCGCCCTGATCATGCGGAACAGCCCCCTGTGAACAATGGCGGGGTTCGATTCGACGGCCCCGGTGACAGGCCCAGCGTAGCCGGTGACCGATACTTGGCCCTATGGCTTACGACGATCTCCGCTCGCTGCTCCGGGCTCTGGAGCGAGAAGGCGACCTCAAGCGCATCAAGGCCGAAGTCGACCCGTACCTGGAGGTCGGGGAGATCGTCGACAGAGTGAACAAGGCGGGGGGCCCGGCCCTCCTCTTCGAGAACGTCAAGGGCTCGGCGATGCCGCTCGCCATGAACGTCTTCGGGACCGACCGGCGGCTGCTGAAGGCCCTCGGGCTCAAGTCGTACGCCGAGATCAGCGAGAAGATCGGCGGCCTGCTGAAGCCGGAGCTGCCGCAGGGCTTCATCGGGGTCCGCGAGGCCTTCGGCAAGCTCGGCTCGATGGTGCACGTGCCGCCGAAGAAGGTGAAGGGCGACTCCGCGCCCGTCCAGGAGGTCGTCCTCACCGGCGACGACGTGGACCTGGACCAGCTGCCGGCGCTCTTCACCTGGCCCAAGGACGGCGGCTCCTTCTTCAACCTCGGCCTGACGCACACCAAGCACCCGGAGACGGGCGTGCGCAACCTCGGCCTGTACCGGCTGCAGCGCCACGACAAGCGCACGATCGGCATGCACTGGCAGATCCACAAGGACAGCCGCAACCACTACGCGGTCGCCGCCGCGCGGGGCGAGCGGCTGCCGGTCGCGATCGCCTTCGGCTGCCCGCCGGCCGTGACGTACGCGTCCACGGCGCCGCTGCCGGGTGACATCGACGAGTACCTCTTCGCCGGGTTCGTGGCGGGCAAGCGGATCGAGATGGTGGACTGCAAGACGGTCCCGCTCCAGGTCCCGGCCAACGCCGAGGTCGTCATCGAGGGCTGGCTGGAGCCGGGGGAGACGCTCCCCGAGGGCCCCTTCGGCGACCACACCGGCTTCTACACGCCGCAGGAGCCGTTCCCCGCGCTGAAGATCGACTGCGTGACGATGCGGAAGCGTCCGCTGATCCAGTCGATCGTGGTCGGCCGGCCGCCGACGGAGGACGGCCCGCTGGGCCGCGCGACGGAACGCTTCTTCCTCCCGCTCCTCAAGATCATCGTCCCGGACATCGTGGACTACCACCTGCCGGAGTCGGGCGGCTTCCACAACTGCGCGATCGTCTCGATCGACAAGAAGTACCCGAAGCACGCGCAGAAGGTCATGCACGCCATCTGGGGCGCGCACATGATGTCGCTGACCAAGCTGATCATCGTGGTCGACAAGGACTGCGACGTCCACGACCTCCACGAGGTCTCGTGGCGGGCGCTCGGCAACACCGACTACTCCCGCGACCTCACCGTCGTGGAGGGCCCGGTGGACCACCTGGACCACGCCTCGTACCAGCAGTTCTGGGGCGGCAAGGCGGGCATCGACGCCACGAAGAAGCTGCCCGAGGAGGGTTACACCCGCGACGGCGGCTGGCCCGACATGGTCGAGTCCGACCCGGCGACCGCCGCCCTGGTGGACCGGCGCTGGAAGGAGTACGGCCTGTGAGCCCGATCGCGGTCGGTGGCCCGGCCCTCTACATCGGCACCGACGAGCTCTACGTGGCCCTGGTGCGCCCGGAGCTCGACCCGGCGGACCCCGGCGTCAGGCTGGCCGCCGAGCAGGCGGGCGTCTCGCCGGAGGAGTTCGCGGGACCGGGCAACGTCTGGGCGCTCATGTGGGAGGACGGCACCGGCGAGGGCGGCGGCTTCGAGCTGCCGGGCCTCAGGGACGCGGAGGCCGAGGACTTCGCCTCCCGCCTGCTGGCGGAGCTGTCCTTCGAGACCGGGCCGTTCATCGTCGGCGCCGGAGAGGTGCTGCGCCTCCAGGCCTACCCCGGCCCGGGTGGCGCCGACTGCCGCTTCCTGACCGTCGTCACCCCGCCGGAGGGCGAGGACCTGGCGCCGGTCACCCTGGACATCCAGGCGGTCCCCGCCGAAACGCTCCGCGCCGACCTGGAAGATTTCCGCCGGAGCCTGGCGTGAGACCCCACCCCGAAGCGTTCCGGAGGAACCCCGCATGATGACGACCGCCGATGAACTGATCGGCTCGTCCGGCCCGGCGCCCCAGCCGGTCGGCAAGGTCAAGGCGTTCCTGCGGCTCGTGATGATCGAGCACTCGGTCTTCGCGCTGCCCTTCGCCTACATCGCCGCGCTCACCGCCATGTTCACGCTGGACGGGCGGATGCACTGGGCCGAGCTGCTGCTCGTCACCATCTGCATGGTCGGGCTGCGGACCTTCGCGATGGCCGCCAACCGGATCATCGACCGGGAGATCGACGCCCGCAATCCGCGTACCGCGACGCGCGAGCTCGTCACCGGCGCGGTGTCCGTGCGGTCCGCGTGGACCGGGGCCGGGATCGCGCTCGTCGTGTTCCTCGGGTCGGCCGCGCTGCTGAACCCGCTCTGCCTGGTGCTGGCGCCGGTCGCCGTCGTGCCGATGGTGCTGTACCCGTACGGGAAGCGGTTCACGAACTTCCCGCACGCCATCCTCGGCCTCGCCCAGGCCATAGGGCCGATCGGGGCCTGGCTCGCGGTCACCGGCGAGTGGTCGTGGGACGCGGTGATCCTCGGGTGCGCGGTGGGCGTGTGGATCGGCGGCTTCGACCTGATCTTCGCCTGCCAGGACGTGGCCGCCGACCGCGCGGAGGGCGTCAAGTCCGTCCCGGCCCGCTTCGGCATCCCGGCCGCCCTGTGGGGCGCCCGCGCCGCGCACGTCGTGACCACGGGCCTGCTGGCCTGGTACGCCGTCGCGACGGACGCCGGCCCGCTGTTCTGGTTCGGCCTGCTGGTCGTCGTCGGTGCCTTCCTCTACGAGCACACCATCGTCAGGCCGCACGACCTGTCCCGCCTGAACCGCGCGTTCTTCACGGTGAACGGTTTCATCGGCATGGCCCTGTTCGTCTGCGCGCTGCTGGACCTGGTGGTGCGGGGACTGTCGCTGTAACCCGGACGGGTGTACGCGGCCTGATCCCGCGCTCCGGGGCCTGCCCGGCCCGCTAGCGTGCGGCCGTGATCATCCCGGAGGGCGACCGCCCGCGCTCGAAGCTCAGCCGGTTCGAGGACATGTTCCCCGGCCACCGGACGGAGCTGATCGGGGGAGCCATCGTGGCGACTCCGCTGAGGCCGACCGACAACTCGACCGTCCAGGCCCTGTGGACGCAGCTCAAGGATCAGCTGTCGGACGACTGGGGTTACCTCAGCGATGTGGCCGTCCCCTTCGACGGCGACAACGAGTTCTGTCCCGACCTCGCGGTCGTCCCTGGTGTGGAGGCGGACAAGAACCTCAGCGCCTACCAGCCGGACCTCGTCGAGCTCGTCATCGAGGTCGTCTCCCCGAGCAGTGTGCGCAACGACTACGAGGTCAAGGACCGGGCCTACGCCCGGCGCGGGATCCCGCACTACCTGATCTTCGACCCGTACAAGGCGCAGTGCACGACCCTGTGGAACCCGGGGCCCGACGGCTACCGGGGGCGCGACGTGTTCCCCTACGGGGAGAAGGTCACCCTGGAGACCGGCATCGGCGAGGTCTCCTTGGACACGTCGGCTCTCCCCGTCGACCCCGGCGCCGCCTAGACCGCCGCCACCTCCGGCCGCGGCCTCGCCAGGAGGGCGACGCCCGCGCCCGCCAGGAGGCCGAAGAGGTGGGCCTGCCAGCTGACCACGGAGTCCGTGGGGAGGGCTCCGGCCAGGAAGGTCGTGCCCCAGATGGCCGCGATGACGACCGCGACCGCCACGCCCAGCGGGCTGCGCTCCACGAAGCCGCGGATCAGCAGGTAGCCGAAGAGGCCGAAGATCAGGCCCGAGGCGCCCGCGGTGATGCTGCCGGACGGGGAGACCAGCCAGACCGCGAAGCCGTCGGCGACGGTGATCACCGCGCAGACGGCCAGGAAGCGGCCGATCCCGCTCAGTGCGGTGACGAAGCCGAGGACCAGCAGCGGGACCGTGTTGGACGCCACGTGGTCGAAGCCGAAGTGCAGGAACGGGGCCACGGGTATCGCGGTCAGGCCGTCGGCCTCCCGCGCGGTGATCCCGTAGGCGTCGAGCGAGTGGCCCGAGGCGTAGTCGTAGGCCTCGATCAGCCACAGCAGGGCCACCCAGCCCAGCATCAGCTGCGCCGCCGCCTTGACCCGGCCGGTCCGGCTCCACCGGCCCGTGCCCGTACCCGTGCCGCTCCCGCCGCTCCCGTTCCCGCTCATGACGCCCGCCCCCGCTCTTCCGTGTCCACCCCTTGAACGTGCGGACACCTTAGCCAGTGCCCATGAGCGGTGGCCGGATAGTCTCGGAGGTATGACTGAGGGCAAGCGCACCCCGTGGGTGGTCGGGGTTTCCGGGGCGTCCGGGACGCCGTACGCGGCAGCCGTGCTCCGTGGGCTGCTGGCGGCGGGCGAGAGCGTGGACCTGGTGGTGAGCCGGGCATCGAGGCTGACACTGCTGGACGAGACGGGGATCGCGTTCCGCGACGCGCACTGGCGGGACGACCTGGCCGAATGGCTGGAACGCGGGGCCGACGGCAAGCCCGCCACCTTCGCGCGGCCGGAACTGGACGACGTCCGCTACTGGGGCGCCGGGGACCTGGCGGCCGGACCGAGCAGCGGCTCGTACCCCGTCAAGGGGATGCTGATCGTGCCCGCGTCCACGGCCTGTGTGGCCGGCGTGGCGCTCGGGCTGTCGAAGGACCTGCTCCAGCGGGTGGCGAGCGTGACGCTCAAGGAACGGCGCCGGCTGGTGGTCGCGGTACGGGAGACCCCGCTGAGCGGGCAGACGCTGAAGCATCTGGTGACGCTGGACGAGGCGGGCGCCGTGGTGCTGCCCGCCTCTCCGGCGTTCTACGCGGGTGCGACGCACATCCAGGATCTGGTGGACTTCGTCGCGGGGCGGGTGCTCGACGCGGCAGGGGTGCCGCACGGGCTGTACCGCCGGTGGGAGGGGGAGCTCGGTGGTGCGCTGGCTCCCCGCCCCCGGGAGGCAAGCGGTGACTAGCGCTTCTTGGCGCGCCCCGGCTTGCGGGTCTTGTCGACGCGGTGTGCGGCGGCGGGCTGGTCGGTGCGGGATCGGTTGGCCAGCTCCTGGAGCTGTCGCATGTGCGCGTAGGCCATCTCGATCGTGTACACGGTGAACCACTCCTGAAGATTGTCAGATCGTCGTTGATCTGTTGAAAGATTCACAGGGTGTCGACCCTGTGCGCCTTTGATTCTATACGTAAACTTGAGGGATCGCCGAATAATGGAAGGCTCCAGGTATATGGACGCGGTGGACAGGCAGCTCATCCAGGCACTTCGTGAGAACGGACGTGCCTCGTACGCGGAGCTGGGCCGGCTCGTGGGCCTCTCCGGCCCCAGCGTCACCGACCGGATCAACCGGCTGGAGACGGCCGGAGTCATCACCGGCTACCGCGCGACCGTCGACGCGGCCTCGCTCGGCCTCGGCGTCACGGCGCTGATCGGCATCTCCCTCTCCGACGCCGCGGACCACGAGGACGTGGCCCGCCGGCTGCGCGACCTCACCGAGATCGAGGACTGCTGGTTCATCGCCGGTGACGACTCCTTCATGCTGAAGGTGCGCGCCAACGACGTGGACGGGCTGGAGAAGATCATCCGTAAGCTCTCCGGCACCAAGGGCGTCTCGCGCACCCGCACCACGATCGTGCTCTCCACCAAGTGGGAGAACCGGGTCGGGGGTCTGCCCGAGGAAGCCTGAGAGTACGGTTGGGACGGTCTCGGGGCGCCCGCACCAAGGGTGCGCGGGTGACCGGGGACGCCTCGGGTGACCGGGGACGCGCGGAACCCTCGCGCGGAACACGAGGACAGAGGACAGAGGAGAGGACCGGGCATGGACGCTGGGCTCAAGCGTGAGCTGGAGGACAAGGTTCGCTCCGGCGAGCGGCTGACCCGTGAGGACGGCATCGCCCTCTACGAGTCGGACGACCTGGCCTGGCTCGGTGGCCTCGCCCACGAGGTGCGCACGCGCAAGAACGGCGACGTCGTCCACTTCAACGTCAACCGTCACCTCAACATGACGAACGTGTGCACCGCTTCGTGCGCCTACTGCTCGTTCCAGCGCAAGCCGGGCGAGAAGGACGCGTACACGATGCGCATCGAGGAGGCCGTGCGCCTGGCCAAGGCCATGGAGAACGAGAACCTCACCGAGCTGCACATCGTCAACGGCCTGCACCCCAGCCTCCCGTGGCGGTACTACCCGCGCTCGCTCTCCGCGCTGAAGGAGGCGCTGCCGAACGTCTCGCTGAAGGCGTTCACGGCCACCGAGATCCACCACTTCGAGACGATCTCCGGGATGTCGGCCTCCGACATCCTGGACGAGCTGATCGAAGCCGGCCTGGAGTCGCTCACCGGCGGCGGCGCGGAGATCTTCGACTGGGAGGTCCGTCAGCACATCGTCGACCACCGCACCCACTGGGAAGACTGGTCGCGCATCCACCGCCTCGCGCACGAGAAGGGTCTCAAGACCCCGTCGACCATGCTCTACGGGCACATCGAGGAGCCGCGCCACCGCGTGGACCACGTGCTCCGTCTGCGCGAGCTGCAGGACGAGACCGGCGGCTTCCAGGTCTTCATCCCGCTGCGCTACCAGCACGACTTCGTGGACATGCAGGACGGCAAGGTCCGCAACAAGCTCCAGGCGCGCACGACGATGGCGACCGGCGCGGAGGCGCTGAAGACCTTCGCGGTCTCCCGGCTGCTCTTCGACAACGTGCCGCACGTCAAGGTCTTCTGGGTCATGCACGGCGTGCAGACCGCCCAGCTGGCGCTGCAGCACGGCGCGGACGACATGGACGGCTCGGTCGTCGAGTACAAGATCACGCACGACGCCGACAACTACGGCACCCCGAACAAGCTGGGCCGCGAGGACCTGCTGGAGCTGATCCGCGACGCGGGCTTCCGCCCGGTCGAGCGCAACACGCGCTACGAGATCATCCGCGAGTACCCCGGCCCGGACGCGGGGCTGCGCGAGACGCCGCAGGCGATGCGCGTCTGACGCGTCTTCGCGCCGCGGGAAGTGTGTGAAGGGCCCCGGCCCCCCTCGGGGGGCCGGGGCCCTTCGCGCATGTCGGGGCGTGCGGGCACCGCGCGGCCGGCACCGGTCGGCGCCCGGCGACCCGGTCCCCCGCC